>CAIVJV010000353.1 GCA_903906325.1 uncultured Gemmatimonadota bacterium | reverse complement strand
TCTTCCAGGCGGTGGAGCCGTCGCGGCGATTTCGGCACCCACGGGGGGTGTCCTGACGGGTAAGGCGTTCAGGGAATCGTCGCTGATCGGATCACCGAAGATCAGCTATCAAGGGTCTACCGCTGAGGCGGTCAGCAACTCCCGCATCGCATGGGCTGAGATTGTTCGCCCAGATGGCCGGCCCTCGGCGGGATTCACCGTGCGCGGGAACTTCTCGAATCCGTCCCCATGGCCGGCAAGTGATGGCCGATGGCACATCATCCGTGTCCTGAATGACGGCCAGCAAGTGCTCAAGCTGCCCAATGGTGTTGGCAGGGGCATGTTGATTGTCGCAGGTGACCTCGAAATCAAAGGTGCGACGACGTGGGAGGGAATCATTCTTGCAGGGGGACGTCTCACCTTCGCAGGAGGGGCGCGTTCGCTGATCACGGGAGCGGTGGTGACGGGGCTCAATTACGAAACCCGAGCGCTGAATGCGTTGCCACGAGGCGACTTCCAGCTCGATGACTCCAACCTGAGCGGAGCCGTCGATATCACGTATAGCTCCTGTGCCATCAGTCGGGCCGTGGCTGCTGCCGGTACCCTGCGCCCCGTCAGCCGCACCTGGGTGAACACCCTGCCCAGCTATTAGCCTTCACCGCCATGACCGAGACCCTCCAAGCCCGCCTCGCCGAGGCCCTCGCCCCGATCGCCAACCCCCGCACCGGGGCCTCCCTCTACCAGACCCAACAGGTCCGCGACATCGCCGCCACCCGCGAGGGGAAGGTGCGTGTGACCCTCTTGCTGGAGGCGCAGGACGATCCCACCCTCGCGCGGCAGGTCCGCCAGGCGCTCGAGCGCGTCGAGGGGGTGACCGAGGTGCGCGTCGATGTGAAGGATGCCGCGCAGGGCGGATTCTCGAGCGCGCCGAGTGGCCGCGCGGGGCGGGCGCTCCCGATCGCCGAGCAGCCGGCCGCCGCCCCCAAGGCCCCGGCCGCGCCGACCCCTGTCGCCTATCCGAACCTCGGCCGCATCATCGCCGTCTCGTCAGGGAAGGGCGGCGTGGGGAAGTCGACGGTCTGCACCAACCTCGCCATCGCCCTCGCCAAGGCGGGGTACCGCGTCGGGATCATGGACGCCGACATCTATGGCCCCAACATCCCGCGGATGATGGGGGTCGACGAGGCCCCGCCGGTGAAGGACGAGAAGATCCAGCCCCTCGAGGCGCACGGCGTGAAGGTCATCTCCCTCGGCTTCTTGATCGAGCGGGATCAACCCGCCATCTGGCGTGGCCCGATCGTCATGAAGATCATCACGCAGTTCCTGCGCGATGTCGCATGGGGCGAGCTCGACCTGCTCCTGGTCGACATGCCGCCCGGTACCGGTGACGCGCAGCTCTCCCTCGTGCAAGCCACGAGCGTCGCGGGCGCGGTGATCGTCACCACCCCGCAGGAGGTCGCGGTGGGTGATGCGCTCCGTGGGGCGATGATGTTCCGGCGCGTCGGCGTCCCCGTGCTCGGGATCGTCGAGAACATGTCGTACTTCGAGTCGCCGGAGACGGGGAAGCCGATGGCGATCTTCGGCTCAGGTGGCGGCGAGCGACTCGCCAAGGAGCTCCAGGTCCCGCTCCTCGGGCAGATCCCGCTCTATCCGCCGGTGCTCGAGGGGGCGGACAGCGGGGCGCCGATCGTCGCCTCGCAACCGCAGAGCCACGCGGCGCAGAAGCTCACCGCGGTCAGTGGGGCGATCACCCAGCAGCTGGGGCTCCGACCCGGCGCCCGCTGATCGTCGGGTGGGCTCAGCCCTCGCGACGTCCCCCGCGCGAGAGCACCGCCGCCCCGAACCCCGCCGTCGTCGCCACCCAGACCACGCCGCCGGCCAACGCGATGAGGCCACCCCCCCAGCTCGGGAGGAGCGCCGCGAGGGCGAAGGGAAGGAGGAGGACCACCGTCCCGACGACGACGCTCCGCATCATCGCGCCGCGATCGGCCCCCTGGACCCCTGAGATCCCGCGGCCCACGAGGGTCGCCGTCGCGAACCAGCCGAGTGCCCCGAGCACCGCGTAGAGGAGCGGGAGCGCGACCACCGCGAAGGGGATCAGGAGGATCCCCAGCACGGTGATGATCAGGGTGAAGAGCACCAGCAGGAGGATCGGGACGAAGCCCAACTCGAGGATCAGCCCCGCCGCGAAGGCGCGCCCGACGCCTGCCTCGAGGCGGCGTGCGATGGTGTCGAGGCGCTGCGGGATCACCGCCGCGGCGATCACGCCAGTGACACCGAGCATCGCCATCGCGACGAAGACGGCGAAGAGCGCCCCGAGGATGCTGTGGGGTTCGTCCCGGTCGCGCGTGGCGGCGCGGTCCGCGTCGTCGGCCTCGTCGTCGGCCTCGTCGTCCCCCTCACGCCAGGTCCCACGTCCGCTGGTCACGATGTTGCCACCGACCTCGCCGCCGGTGACGCGCACCCGCCCCCCGACCGAGACGGCATCGCCCTGCACATAGGCGCCCTCATGCACGGTGAGGTCCCCCACGAGCGAGACGGCATCCCCGAGCACGACCCCGCGGATATCGGTGTCGCCGAAGAAGTTCACGAAGTCCCCGCGGACGGTGTCCCCTGCGGCGACGCCATTCCTCCCCCATTCGATCCGATCGGTCTCCGTGGAGTCTCGGTCCGTACCGACGCGGATCGTGATGTTGCCGTCGATCACCTTCCGGCTGGAGTCGGCGGACCGGCGACTGGTGGTGTCCTGCGTGAGGCCCGGGGTCGGCGACAACAGACTGCCGAGGGCGAGGAGGGCGAGGAGGCGTCGAATCGTCATGGGAGGATCACCGAGAAGGGAGCGCGACGCCCCGGGTGAGGCGGCCGAGGGTGGCGATGGTGAGGAGGGCGCCGGTGGCACCGAGGAGCAGGACGGTCGAAAGGCCCGCAAGGGAGGGGAGCCAGGCACCCGCCCCGAGCAGGTGCTCGAGGAGGCTGGCCTGCAGCGTCGCGAGATCGAGGGTCGAGAGTCCGACCATCGCCTTGGCGAGCCCGTGCACCCCGCTCACCAACCCGCGGAGGAGGTCGTCCCCGAACCACGCGAGGAGCACGGTGGCGACGGCGAGGTCGAGGGTCAGGATGCCGACCACCGCACGCCAGGGGATCCCGGCTCGCGACGGCACGGCGACGGGGAGCCGCACCTGCGCCATCACCCGGTCGGCGAACCCCGTCGTCGGGGCCTCGCGGGGGAGGGCGCGGAGCAGCGCGTCGAGCTCCGGGTCAGTGAGGGGATGGTCAGGGCGCATGGGGCTACCTCGGCGTACGGATGGAAAGGGCATGGGGTTTCAAGCGAGCCCCCGGAGGCGCTCGTGGAGCTCGAGCTTCGCGCGGTGCAGATGGGTCTTCACCGTCCCGATCGGGAGGTCGAGGGCCACGGCGATCTCCTCGTAGGACTGGTCTTCGATGAAGCGGAGTTGGACGCAGGCCCGATACGCCGGCCGGAGCTGGGCGATCGCCGCCGCGATCGCGGCCCCGAGTTCGCTCGCCTCCAACCGCTCGAGCGGGGAGGGGCCACTTTCGGCCACTTGGATCGCCCCCTCGGCGGCGGCCTCGAGGGTCACCGCCCCGCGGTCGCCATCGAGGGAGACCGTCTCCGGCGCCCGGCGCCGGAGATGGTCGATCGCGGCGTTGTTCGCGATCCGGAAGAGCCAACTCGAGAACTTGCGCTCGGTCCGATAGGTGTCGAGGCGATTGAGCGCCCGGACGAAGGTGTCCTGCGCGAGCTCCTCGGCCACCTCCCGGTCGCCCACCATCCGGAGCACCAGCGCGAAGACGGGCCGCTCATAGCGCGCGATGAGCTGCCGCGCGCCCGCCTCCTGCCCGGCGAGGGCGAGGCGTACGAGTTCGACGTCGGCGAGCGCGGAGAGGTCGGCGTGCACCGGGAGGGGCGAGGGGAGGGACCCGCGGGGGACGATGCTCGTACGATACGGAGCGCGCCCGGGTTTCGCCCTCGGGCGCAGGTGGCGAACTTTCACCGATGTCCGGGACCATCCAGCTCGAGCGCCACGACGCCGTAGCCGAAGCGGAAGCCGCGGCCGCCAACGCGACGGCCGAGGGGAAGCGCGTCTACGTGCGGCGGATGTTCTCCGAGATCGCGCCGAGCTACGACCTGCTGAATCGTTTGCTCTCCCTGGGGATCGATCGCCGGTGGCGCACGGTCGCGCTCCGCCGCCTCGGCTGGGATCGCGCCCCGTCGGGCACGTACCTCGATCTCTGTGCGGGGACGCTCGACGTCGGGACGCAATTGAGCACGACGCGCGGCTTCGCGGGGCGGATCCTCGCCGCGGATTTCGCCGAGCCGATGCTCCGCGCCGGGGTCGGGAAGGCCTCGCCCGCGGTGCTCGCCCCCGCGGTGGCCGACGCGCTCGCCCTGCCGGTGCGCGATGCCGCCTTCGACGGCGCGATCGTCGCCTTCGGGATCCGCAACGTCGCGGACCTCGATGCGGGGCTCCGTGAGGTGCGCCGCGTGCTCAAGCCCGGCGCGCGCTTCGTCATCCTCGAGTTCTCGACGCCGACGCTCCCCTTCATCCGGTCGGCCTATCACTTCTACTTCCATCACGTGCTCCCACGCATCGGTCGGCTGGTGAGTGGGCATCGCACCGCCTACACCTACCTGCCGCGTTCCGTCGCCAACTTCCCAGAGACCGCCGTGCTCGCCCGCGCCATGACCGTGGCGGGCTTCCGCGACGTGCGGTGGGAGACGGTGACCTTCGGGATCGCGGCGATCCATGTGGGGACCGCATGACCCAGCCGTTGGATACCCTGTCCGAGTTCATCGCCGCCATCGAGCGGGCGGGCGAGCTCCGGCGCATCACCCACCCGGTGAAGGTGCATCTCGAGATGTGCGAGATCGCCGATCGCGTCATGAAGATGCCCGGGGGTGGCCCGGCGCTCCTCTTCGAGAAGCCGGTGCTCCGCGACGGGACGATCTCCGCGTATCCCGTGGCGATCAACCTCTTCGGCTCGATGTCGCGCATGGCGATGGCGCTCGGCGTCGACCGGTTGGATGACCATGGGGACCGGATCACCAAGCTCCTCGACCTCAAGGTGCCCGAGGGATTCCTGGGCAAGCTGCAGCTCCTCCCGCGCCTGCTCGAGGTCGCCAAGTTCCCGCCGCGCATGGCGTCGGGGACGCCGGCCTGTCAGGAGGTCGTCTGGCAGGGAGAGGAGATCGATCTCGACAAGATTCCGGTGCTCACCACCTGGCCGGAGGATGGCGGTCCCTTCATCACGATGACGGCCGTGGTCTCGAAGGACCCGCAGCGTGGGATCCGGAACGTGGGGATGTACCGCGTGCAGCAGATGGGCAAGCGCCATGTGGCGATGCACTGGCAGCGCCACAAGACGGGCGCGGCCCATTGGCGTGAGATGGCGGGGCGCGGCGAGAAGATGCCGGTCTGCATCGTGGTCGGGGCCGATCCGGCGTCGATGTATTCCGCGAGCGCCCCCCTCCCGCCGAACGTGGATGAGTTCATCTTCGCCGGCTTCCTTCGCCGGAGTCCAGTGAAGCTCTGCAAGGCGGTCACCTGCGACCTCGAGGTGCCGGCCGATGCGGAGATCGTGATCGAAGGCTACATCGATCCCGCCGAGGCGCTCGTGGTGGAGGGGCCCTTCGGCGATCACACCGGGTACTACTCCGAGGCGGATCTGTATCCGCGGGTGCATGTGACCGCCGTGACGATGCGTCGGAACGCGGTCTACTGCGCCACGATCGTCGGGCGCCCGCCGATGGAGGATTTCTACCTCGGGCATGCGACGGAGCGGATCTTCCTCCCGCTGCTCAAGCTCACGACGCCGGAGATCGTCGATTATCACATGCCGGCGGAAGGGGTGTTCCACAACCTCGTCTTCGTCAGCATCAAGAAGCACTACCCGGGTCAGGCGTGGAAGGTGATGAACGCGCTCTGGGGGGCGGGACTCATGTCGCTCGCCAAGGTGCTCGTCGTGGTCGATGACTGGGTCGATGTCCGCAACCCGCAGGAGGCCTGGTGGGTGGCGCTCAACAACATCGATCCCGAGCGCGACACGCGCTTCACGATGGGGCCCGTGGACGTGCTCGATCACTCGAGCCGCGCCTTCACCTACGGCTCCAAGATGGGGATCGACGCCACCAAGAAGTGGCCGGAGGAGGGGTTCACCCGTGATTGGCCGACGGTGATCGAGATGGATCCCGACACCAAGGCGCGGGTGGATGCCATCTGGTCGCAGCTGGGGATCGAGCGCGCATGACCACCGCCGCGCGCGAGGGCCAGACCTTCGCGGGGACCTCGGCCTGGAGCCGGTGGGCGAGCTTCGTGAAGCTCCCGCACACGGTGTTCGCGTTGCCCTTCGCCCTGGTGGGGGTGGTGCTCGCGAG
>CAIVJV010000352.1 GCA_903906325.1 uncultured Gemmatimonadota bacterium | reverse complement strand
TGACGCTGTCGTCCGGGGCCCAATCGACGAGCGTGCCGGTGGCGCCCCGCGCCTCCACATCGGTGCCGGACCGCGCCTGGGGATCGAACCGCCGTTGCCCCCCGACCGTGGGATCGGCGACCGTACCCGGCGCGGCACCGGGGACCGCGCCCGGCATCGGTTGCCCCGGGCGTGGCGGCTCGGGGCGTGGACGCACCGGTTGGGCCGCGACCTCCAGGGCGCCCACGGCTCCGAGCGCGAGGAGGAACACGGCGGTGGCCCCGATGCGTCGCATCCGCCGCCGATGGACGAGCCACGACACGATGATGCTCAGCTCGTACAGCCCGTAGAGCGGGACCGCCATGAGGGCCGTCATGATGAGGAGGTCGCCCGGCGTGACGATCGCCGAGATGAGGACGCTCGCCGCCATCGCATAGCGCCGAAACCGCACCATCGCCTGCGGGGTCAGGAGGCCGAGCGCCGTCAACGCCAGCACGACGACGGGCAACTGCGAGATCGCGCCGAACGCCAGACAGGTGGTGACCATGAAACCGAACACCTCGCGCGCCGTGAAGAGCGGCTGCAGCGAGGCCGACTGCATCCCCACCAACACCTCGAAGATGATCGGCAGGATGAACCGCCAGGCGAGGTAGACCCCGGTCGCGAAGAGGCTCGTCGCCCCGAGGAGGACGGGGACCATGAGCCGCTTCTCATGCGGGTGCAGCGCCGGCGAGAGAAAGGACCAGAGGTGGTACCCCACGACCGGGAGGGAGAGCACGACGCCGACCGCGAAGGCGACCTTGAGGCTGATCGAGAAGGGATCGAGGGGATGCGTGACGACGAGCTTCCCCTCCGGGAGATACGGCATGACGGGGGCGGCCAACCATCCGATCACGTCGAACTCGGGACGCATCACCACCACGAGCGCGCCGACCATGCACAGAAGGAGCGTCCCAGCGCTCCACATGAGCCGGTAGCGGAGCTCCTCGAGATGATCGAGGAACGGCATCTCGGAGGCGGGACCGGACGTCATGCGGGCGCCATGCGGCGAGGGGCTCGACGTCGGGACGTCAGGGGCGCGACGGCGTCCCGGCGAACTGCTCCGAGAGGACCGCGGCCTCGGAGCGCGGATATCGCTGGATGATCTGGCGATAGAGGGCGCGTGCCGGCTCGGTCTTCCCGGCGACCCGCAAGGCCGTGGCGCGTTTGTACAGCGCCGTGGGCGCCCGCTCCGAATTGGGATAGCGCACCGCGACCTGCTGATAGAGCGAGTCGGCCGCGGCGGCGTTCCCCTCCGCGGTGAAGGCCTCGGCCATCCCGTACAGCGCGTCGGGGGCGAGATCGGAGCGGGGATACTGGGTCAGCAGCGCGGTGAAGGCGCTGCGGGCCGATGCCCCACTCCCGCGACGGAGTTGATCCTGTCCCATCTGGTACAGCTGCGCCGGTCCGGGGGTCGCCGGCGGCGTCGGTGTCGCGCGCGCCGAATCGCCCGACGGGGCCGCGACGCGCTCCGCCGCCTCCGCCTCCAGGTCGGCCCGCAACTCCTGGATCCGCCGCTGGGATTGGCCGGTGAGCTCCTGGATGGCGATCAACTGGGACCGGACGTTCTGCAGGTCCTCGCGGACATCGCCACGCAAGCGTCCCACCGTCGCGCTCATCGCGAGCACGGTGTCGTTCGTCGCCCGGAGCATCATGGTGATCCGGGCGAGCGTGGTGTCGAGCGCCGCCGCCCGGAGCGAGTCGCGCATCCGCTCGGCCGCCTGCAGGCGACGGTATTCATCGCGCACGGCGACGACGTCACTTTGGACGACGCGCAGATCCTGTTGCGTCGCAAGGCAGGCGCCGGTCGTCAGGATGACGACCGGCGCCCAGAGCAGCCGTGCGCCGATCCGCAGGCTCACCGCGGCGAGGTGGAGGCGGCGCCGGCGATGATCTCGAACTCATCGCGACGGTTCTGTGCCCACGCCGACTCGCTGGATTCCGCGTTGAGGGGGCGCTCCTCCCCGAACGAGACGACGGCGATTCGACCATCCGGGATCCCGAGGTCCACCAGATACCGCTTGGCGGCCGCCGCGCGGCGCATGCCGAGGGCGATGTTGTACTCATCGGAACCGCGCTCGTCGGTGTGCCCGGCGATGCGGATGCGGATCGAGGGATTCGCCTGCAAGAAGGCGAGCTTGGCATCGAGCGTGGCGCGGGCCTCAGGACGGAGCTCCGACGCGTCGTAGTCGAAGAAGATCATCTCGGTCAGGACCGCGCGCGGATCGCTCGTCGCGAGATCGCGTCCCCCGACCTTCCCCGTCGCCCCGGCGATACGATCCCCGACCGCGGTCGAGCTGTTCCCAGCGGCGGGCGCGGACGGGGCGGTGGTCGGCGCCGGTGTGGTCGGGGCCGCCTCGGCGGTGGGCGTGGGGGCCGCCGCGGGGGCCGCCGCCTCGGGCGTGGGATCGGTCTGCGGAGTGACCCGCTTGCACGCCGTCACGAGGAGGACGGTCGCCAAGGAGAGCGGGATCGCACGCGTCAACGTCATGGGGGGCACTCCGTATGGATGGAAGGTCCGCTATCGCTGAAAAGTAATCGGGTCAGGGGGTCCCTAGGAGCCGAGGCGACCAGGCCGCCATCCGACTGGCCGCCCCGCGCGTGAGCTGCCGTACCCGGCCCGACTCGATATCCAATACCCACAATTGCCGGATTCCGGTCCGCGAGGAGGTGAAGACGAGATGCCGCCCATCCGGGGCCCAGGAGGGATCCTCGTTCACCCCCTCGGTGGTATACTGCCGCACCGAGCGATCCCGCAGGTTGATCGTGGCGATCTGGAACCGACCGTCGATCTGTGTGGAGAAGGCGACGAACCGGCCGTCCGGGGACCAGGCGGGATCCGCGCGGTACGGCGCCTCGGACATCACGGTCGAGGTCAGGAGCTCTGGGTTCGCCCCATCCGCATCGGTCAGGTAGATCTCGTTGCGGCCAAGTCGTGAGGTCGTGAAGGCGAGGCGTCGGCCATCGGGCGCGAAGGTCGGCTGGGCATTGGTCGAGCCGCGTCCCACGGTGATGCGTTGCGGCGCGTCGTCCCACGCGCCGACGGGCAGGAGATAGAGGTCGGTCCCCGATTCCCCCGCCGCGAACGCGAGCCACTTCCCATCGGGAGAGAAGGCGGGCGAGAGGCTGAGGGGGGCCGAGGTGGGGATACGTCGCTCCACCCCACTCGCGAGCTCCCGCACGACCACGGAGGTCCCATCGTCACGCATACGCGCGAAGGCGATCGAGCGGCCATCGGGGTGCCAGGCCGGACCGAGCGCGGCCCCCACCCCAGCGACCGGCTGTTCATTCGCCCCATCACTATCGATCTGCCACAGGGCCCCGCCCCGCACGAAGAGCACGCGCGTTGCCGCGACCCCACGCGTCCCGGTCACCCACTCCTCGACGAGATCCGCGATCCCGTGCACCGCGAGCCGCCACGCCGGTGAGAACCGTGGGCCCGGGAGGGGGACCCGCCGCGACTCCTGGGCCTGTGCCGCCACCACATCATGCAACGTCACCGACGCGCTCCCGTCGGCCTGCATCACGAGTTGGAGGATGCCCGCCGCGCCGAGCCGCGCATAGAGCGGATAGTTGAGACGCCCCGTGGGCGCGGCCGCACCCGAATCGGGCAAGAGCACCGTGAGCCGA
>CAIVJV010000351.1 GCA_903906325.1 uncultured Gemmatimonadota bacterium | reverse complement strand
GCCGGCGACCACCGGGCGGGTGATCGAGATCGGGGGGCCCGAGGTCAAGGACTACGAGGAGATGATGCAGCTCCTGGCGCGGCTCCTGGGACTCCGCCGCCGCCTCATCATCCCGGTGCCCTTCTTCACCCCGAAGTTGAGCTCGCTCTGGATCCATCTCATCACGCCGCTCTCCTCGGCGATCGCCCGCCCGCTCGCCGAGGGGCTCCGCAATCGGGTGGTGGTGCAGCGGGACGATGCGCAGCGGCTCATGCCCCATCGGTGCCGGACGATCGAGGAGGCGATGGCATCCGCGGTGCAGCGGGTGGAGTCGGGGACGGTGGAGACGGCGTGGACCGACGCGGGGCCGATCGCGGGCGATCCCGAGTGGGCTGGCGGCGCGGTGTTGGAGGATCGCCGCGAACGGGTGACGACGCGCCCGCCCGCGGCGGTCTGGGCGGCGGTGAGCGCGATCGGCGGGGACCGGGGCTACTACGCCGCCGATTGGCTCTGGTGGCTTCGCGGGGTGCTCGACCGCCTGATCGGGGGGCCGGGGCTCCGTCGCGGTCGCCGCAATCCCACCGAGCTGCATCTCGGGGACGTCGTGGATTTCTGGCGGGTCTCGGCCCTCGAGCCCGGCCGCCGATTGGAGCTGACGGCGGAGATGCTCGTCCCGGGGACGGCGATCCTCCGATTCGAGCTCACCCCGGAGGGGGCGCAGGGCACCCGCGTCACACAGACGGCGCGCTTCCGCCCGCGCGGTTTATTAGGCCTCGCGTATTGGTATGCGATCGCCCCGCTGCACGCGTACGTCTTCCCTGGGATGCTCGGTGGGTTGGTGCGCGCCGCGGAGCGTGGGCGCGCCTGACTGGCATCGGACCTCGGGGTCGGCGAACTTTGGGAGGATGCGCTCCCCTCTCGTCCGGTTCTGGCTCCCACTCCTCTGCCTCCTCAGCGCGACGTCGCTCAGGCCGGGGGCGGTCTCGCAGGCCCAGACACCCTCGCGGGCGGTCGCCCAGCGCCCGGCGGCCGACGCGCCGCACGTCTCCATCGTCTACACCGGCCGCAGTCTCGGGGCCCTCGGGGCGCGACGCCAGCAGGATGAACATGAGCTCCTGACGGAGCAGGCGTATGCCGAGGGGATCACCTTCTCCCTCGTGAGCCATGCGGCGTGGCGGGTCCCGGGGATCGTGGTCTTCCTCCCCGGGACGGAGCCCGAGGGCGATGAGCTCGAGTGGGTGCTCGCGAATCGAGCCGCGGCGGAGCGGGTCGAGCGAGTGCGGGCGCTCCGGTCGGAGAATGGGCTGCTCCTCCAAGACCCCTGGCAGCCGGGCCCCGACCTCCTCGGGATGCTCCTCCGCAATCCGCGGCAGCGCCTCGACTTCGCCGATCTCATCGCCGCCACGGTGACCGTCTCCCGCCTGCGGCAACCCGGCGGGAACCGGATCATCATCGTCGAGGAGCCGGGGGCGATCTGGCCCACCGACGCGCGCGCCTGGCAGCGCGGGGTGATGAACCGGATCGACCTGCTCGAGTCGCGCGTCTTCGAGCTCCCGATGAACATCGGCGGGGTGGGCCCACGGGCGACCCTGATGCGGCGCTTCGCCGAGGAATCGGAGCGGCAGGGTGGGGCGGTGGTGCGCGTGGACCTCGGGCATCAGCGCGGAGAGTTGAACGTGGCGCCGATGCGCCGCGCGATGATCGACTTCACCGCGTTGCAGGCGATGGGGGTGACGGCGGTCGTCCCGTATGAGTTCGAACTCTCGCTCGGGGTGGAGGGGCTGCGCGCGGTGCGGGATTCCTTCCCGGACGTGGCGCTGGTCTCCGCGAACCTGCGCCCGTCGGCGCCCGGGCTCGTGGTCCCCCACCGCATCATCACGCTCGATGGGGCGCGCGTGGGGCTGATCGGCGTGACCAACCCGGCGGTGCGTGAGCGGCTACCGCGCGCGCGACTCGGCGACTTCACGATCGACGCACCGGTCCCCGCGGTGCAACGCGAGGTGACGGCGCTCCGCGAGCGCGGCGTCGAGGCGATCGTCGTCCTCTCCAATCTCGATCCGGCGGCCAACGCGCAGATCGCGAGCGAGATCCGCGGGGTGGACGCCATCTTGGCGGACATGCCGGTGCGATGGGCCCCCGAGGTGATGCGCACGCGCGTGGAGCTCCCGGAGCGGCCGAACGTGCGGCCGGGGACCCCGGCCTTCGTCGCACGCGGTGTCGCGAACGGCTTGGCGGTGGGGAAGCTCGACCTTGAGTTCCGGCGGGCCGACGAGGGCCGCATCGCCCTCGCGGCGGTGGCCCATCGCCATGAGCGCGTGAACGACCGGACGCCGGCCGACACCGCGCTGATGACCCGACTCTTCGCGATGGCGGCGCAGCAGCGGCCGCCCCGCGGCGAGCTCCTGGTGCCGAGCTTCACCGATCTCCTCGACCGCCATCAGGACATCGGGGGAGAGCGCGAGGAGGCCCGCGGACGCATCACCAAGGCGCTTTGGGAGGAGTTCATGGCGCGGGTGATCCGCGTGCGCGGTGAAGCCGAGGTCGCCGTCCTTCCGCGCCTGGACCAATTCCCGCCCTTGATCGGGAAGCTGCATGAGGACGAGATCCAGGAGTGGGTCTTCACCGAGGACCGCCTCGTGGTCCTCGATCTCTCCGGTGGTGATCTCAAGGCGCTGCTGCGGTCCGATGCCCGCGGCGAGCTGGTGAGCAACGGGATCGACCTCGGCAGGAATACCATCCTCGGGCATCCCATCCGCGACAACGTGCTCTATCGCGTGGCGACCACCGAGGTGCTGACCGATGGCGCACGGGCGGGCTTCTTCACGCGGGCGCTCCGGGTCCGCCGGCGCTTCACCGCCGACACCATGGGCGTCGCCCACCCGACGGTGACGGGAACCGACCTCACGGTGCGCGACCTCCTCCTCGGCGAGTTACGGCGCATCCGTCGCGTCTCCAAGGGGGACTCGCAGATCGATTCGGTGGCGGCCTGGATGCGCCCCGATCCCGCGTTCGTCCCGCTGACCACGCTGGCCTTCGAGCGCCCCACGCTCTCGCTCTTGGTCAACGACGTCGCGGGCAACGAGGGGTATGGCACGGTCCCCGAGAGCCGTATCCGCTCCAAGGACGCCTGGGTGATCGCGCTCGGCGGGCGGCTCGTGCTCTCGCGCGCGATGCCCACCGCGGTGACCGACTACGGGCTCACGGTGGCCTATGGCCGCCAGACCGTGACCGCCGATGGGTCATCGGATGTCTCGGAGACCGCGGACGATATCCGGCTCGATGCGACCTATCGTCCGACGCTCGCCGGGGCGGGGTGGGTTGGTGGGCTCTTCCCCTTCGCGCGTGGCGAGGTCGATACCGAGTTCTCCCCGACCGAGAATCGCGTGACCCAGACGCGGAACCCGCGGCAGCAGGCGGTGCGCGCCCTCGGCGGCGTGCTGATGCCGGCGAACGCCCGGTGGCCGCGCCGAGAGGCCTCCCTCGCGGTCGAGAATGACTTCGGGCAACCGAATGTGCAGGTCGGCGTGCAGTCGCGTGTCGAGTATGTGCGTCCCGTGGGAAAGGCCCCGCCGCCGGGCACCGCGCCGATGACCTATCGTCTCCGCAGCGATCTCACCTATCTCCTGCCGGCGCGCCGGGACAACGCCGCGCAGCTCGCGCTCCGCTACAACCAGATCCACGACCTGCTCATCCCGCTCGCGAACGAGCTCTCCCTCTCGGTGACCGCGGACCTCTTCGTCTTCCAAGGGAAGGTCAAGGCGACGCGCGGGATCGGGACCAACTCTCAGCTCCGGGTCGGCCTGACGTACGATCGGATCTGGAAGCCGCGCTACCAGCCGTTCTTCTGATCAGCGCCGCGGCGCGGTGCTCCGGGCCAGCAGATTGACGAGCGCGACCGTGGAATCGACGCCGAGGCGCTCCTTCATCCGGTCCTTGTGGAACGCCACGGTCCGCTCGGTGATGCCGAGCCGCTGACCGATCTCGCGGGCGGTCAGACCGGTGGCCACGAGGGCGAGGACCTCACGCTCCCGGTCCGTCAGCCCCTCCAGCGGGTCACCGCCCGCCGTGGGCGTGGGGATCTGCGGGAGGTCGACGATCGCCGATCGGTACGAGCCGCCCGAGGCGACCACGCGGATGGCGGCCCGGAGGTCGTTGGCCGCCGAGCTCTTGACCACGAAGCCGCGCGCCCCCGCCTCCATCGCCGCCGTCACGAGCGCGGGGTCGGAATGCGCGGTGAGCACGATCACCTCGGGCGGCTGCGCCATCGCTCGGATGCGACGGATGGTCTCGAGGCCGCTGAGGCCCGGCATCGCGAGGTCCGTCACCACGAGATCGGGCCGCTGCTGGGCGACGAGGGCGATCAGGTCCTCGCCGTTGGTCGCCGTGCCGACGACCGTCGCCACCGACTCCACCAGATGGGTGAAGACGTCGAGGAGGATCTGATGGTCGTCGGCGACGAGGACGCTGGGAAGGTCCGTGGTGGACGGCGCGGCAGGCTGGGTCGGAGCGCTCATGATGACGCGAAATAAAACAGGTCCGGACCGGCGACGTTACTGGCAGAGCTGACAGGCGAGAGTCGGGTCACCCGGCGAAGAGTCGCACCGCGTCGGCGAGCAATCGCATCGGGGTCCCGGTGGGTACGAACTCGTGCGCCACATACCCCGAGAATCCCGTCCCCGCGATCGCCCGCGCGATCCGCCCGTAGTTGAGCTCCTGGGTGTCATCGAGTTCGTGACGCCCCGGCACGCCGGCGGTGTGGTAGTGCCCGATGTACGGGGCATAGTGCTCGATCGTCCGGACGACATCCCCTTCCATGATCTGCATGTGGTAGATGTCGTAGAGGAGCTTGAACCGCTCGCTCCCCAGCGCCTCGGCGATCGCCACGCCGAACGTCGTGCGGTCGGCCTGGTAGTCGGCGTGATCGACCTTGCTGTTGAGGAGCTCCATCGTGATGGTGACCCCGAGGCGCTCCGCGGTGGGGAGGATGCGTCGGAGCCCGCGCACGCAGTGGCGGATCCCCTCCCCGTCGCTGAGCCCGCGGCGATTCCCCGAGAAGACGATCATCTGGGGGATGCCGGCCTTCGCCACGAGGGGGAGGATCCGCTCGCTCTCCGCGACGAGGGCGTCGTGCCGCTTGGGGTCGTTCCATCCATCCGGGATCGGACCGGGCCCATTGGCGATCGCACAGCGAAGACCATGACGGGCTGGGACCTCCCATTCGTTCTCGCTCAGCAGGTCGATGGCGTGCAGGCCGATCCGCTTGGCCTCGAGGCAGAGCTGATCGAGTGGCAGGCTGCTGAAGCACCAGCGCGCGACGCTCTGTCGATAGGTCGGCACGAAGGGGGGCAGGGGCACGCGCGCGGCGTCTGGGGGCAGTGCATGAGGCCCGGAAGCGTCGAACGCCGACGCGGCCACCGCGGTCGGCAGTGCGGTCGCTGCGAGGGCCGCCGTGCCGCGTGTGATCAGGTCTCGCCGAGAGAGCGTCATAGTTCGCCTCGGTTCATCCGGTCCACCGCGCGCGCCGCGGCGCGCGCGGTGAGCGCCATGTACGTGATGCTCGGGTTCTGGCACGCGGAACTCGCCATGCACGCGCCGTCGGTCACCATCACGTTCGGGACCTCCCACAGCGCGTTGTTCGCATCGCAGACGCTCACGTCGGCGGAGCGCCCCATACGGGCGCCCCCCATCTCGTGGATGCAGAGCCCGGGCGGCACATCGGGTCGGTTCTGGTAGATGTTCGTCGCCCCGGCGGCCTCGAGCATCTCCGTCGCCGAGGTGACCATGTCGCGCATCATCGCGCGCTCGTTGTCGCCCCACTTGCAGGTGATCTGCAGCGCGGGGATCCCCCACTTGTCCTTCACCGCGGGATCGAGGGCCAGATGGTTGGACTCGTGCGGCAGCATCTCCCCCCACCCGTTGATCCCGATCCCCCACGGGCCGAGCTCGGTGAGGAGCTTCTGCTTGAAGTCGGCGCCGTAGCCCGGCCCCGACCAGCGTCCGCGGCCCCCCGCGCCGCCCTGCATCCCATAGCCGCGCAGGAAGTCCGCGCTCGGCTTCGATTGCTTCGTGTTCCGGAAGCGCGCCACGTACATCCCGTTCGGTCGGCTCCCGATGGTCGTGACGTCGTCGAACCCCGGCATCTGCCCGCCGGCGCCATGGAGCATGTGATGGTCCATGATGTACTTGCCGAGGGTCCCGCTCCCGTTGCCGAGCCCCTGTGGATGCGCGCTGCTCTTCGAGTGCATGAGGATGCGCACGGATTCGAAGGCGGAGGCGCAGAGGAAGACCACGCGCGCCTTAAAGACCGTCTCCTGCATGGTGCGCGCGTCGATCACGCGGACGCCCGTGGCGCGGCCCGTCTTGGGATCGAGCACCACCTCGCTCACCACGCTCCAGGGCCGGAGGGTGAGACGCCCCGTGCGCTCGGCGGCAGGGAGGGTCGAGCCGTTGCTCGAGAAGTAGGAGTGCGTGATGCAGCCGCGCTCGCAGGGGCCACAGTAGTGACAGGCCTTGCGGCCGTTGTGATCGCGGGTGAGGATCGCCGCGCGACCGATCGTCCAGACACGCTGGCCGCCGAAGGCCGTGAGCACCTTCTCGCGCACATGGCGTTCGACGCAGGTCATCTCCATCGGGGGGAGGAACTCGCCGTCGGGGAGCTGCTCGAGCCCTTCCGCCGCGCCGGAGACCCCGATGAAGCGTTCCACATGAGAGTACCACGGGGCGAGATCGGCGTAGCGGATCGGCCAATCGGTGCCATGCCCGTCCTTGGCGTTCGCCTCGAAGTCGAGGTCGCTCCACCGATAGACCTGGCGGCCCCACATGATCGACCGCCCACCGACCTGGCGCCCGCGGATCCATCGGAAGGGGGCGTCGTCCGGGGTCGTGTAGGGGTTCTCGAGGTCGTTGACGAAGAACTTCGCGCCCCACTCGTCACAGGCATAGCATTCGCGCTGGACCGCCTGCTCACGCGCCATGCGCTCGCGCTCGCCGTAGCCGCGGTAGCGGAGCTGATGGGGCTGGACATGTTCCACGTAGTCGCGGGCGGGGTCGATCGGGCCACCGGCCTCGAGCACAAGGGTGCGGAGGCCGCGCTCGGTGAGCTCCTTGGCGGCCCATCCCCCGCTGATCCCAGAGCCTACGACGATCGCATCGAACTGCCGGCCCGGCTGTGGGGCACCGAAGAGGATCTGACGGCGATCAGGCATGGGACATCCCTCCCGTCCGGCGAGCCGCGGGTGCCGGGGCGGTCACGGGGACGCACCCGCGGAAGGTCTCGTGGATGTAGTTCACCTTGAGCACGTCGCGGCGGACGACCTCACTGGTGAGATAGCCGTGGAGGACGAGCCCCTTCAGCCGGCGATAGGTGCGTTTGGCCTCGGTGGTCGTGTCGACGGTGCTCTCCCCCCATTGCAGCTCGCCGTCGCGTTGGATGGGATCGAGCGCGGGCCAGCGCGCGCCGTACATCGCGAGCGCGCGCTGATCGAGGGCGGCGAGTCCGGCACGGAAGGCGTCGCGCTCCGTGGGCTCCATCCATTCGCCGACGATGATCTCGACGAAGGCAGGGACCCCGACATCGAGCGCCCCTGGGGTGTCGGTGCGCGGGAGGATCCCATCGGCGATCGAGCGCACGAGCGCGCGCTCCTCTGGGGGGAAGAAGCGTGGGGGATCCTGGAGCCCGCGCTGCAGGAGCGCGTCGGTCCACCGGGTGATGGTGGCCTCGTCGGCGTGGACGAGGGCGGGGAGGGCCGCAAGGCCGGCCAGCTGCAAGAGGGTACGACGGGTCAGGGTCATCCCGGCTCCGGTCCGAGAGGGTCTGCGCAACGTTGCACCTCGTGTGCAGGCGGGGCAAGGCGCCTCAGCCGTCGACGACGCACCGCCCCACTTGCCGTGGCTCCGGTCCGTGGTCTATCCATTCCTTCGGAAGCCGCCAGGGGTATCCCGCGTCCGCGGGGTTGAGACAGTCCCTTGGAACCTGACCCGGTTCAGACCGGCGTAGGGAGCGCGGCGTGACTCGATGATGTCGCCGTGAGGCGGACGCGAGCACGACGGTCCCGACGCCCCTGCGTACGAGGATCCTGCCCGATGTGCCGATCGCTGTCACGTTCGTTGGTCATCACCATCTCGCTGATCTCGCTCGCGCTCCCCCTCGGCGCGCAGGGCACGCGCCCAGCCGCGCCTCGCGATACCACGCGGGCGCGCGACACGCTCGAGGCGGTCGTGATCAAGGCGACCCGCCAGGGGGGCGCGGCGCCCACCTCGCAGACGACCCTGGACCGCGCGGCGATCGAGCGCACGTATGCGGGCCAAGACGCCCCGTTGGCCCTGCAGGGACTCACCGGGGTCACCGCCGCCTCCGACGCCGGCACCTTCAGCGGGTACTCCTCGCTGCGCCTGCGCGGCATCGACCAGACGCGGCTCGCCATCTCGGTGGACGGCGTCCCGCTCAACGATCCCGAGGATCAGGTCCTCTACTTCTCCAACGTCCCCGACTTCATGAACTCGATGCAGTCGGTGCAGGTGCAGCGGGGCGTGGGGGCGAGTGCCTTCGGACCGGCAGGGTTCGCGGGGTCGCTGAGCTTCGAGTCCCTGCCACTCGCCACCACGCCCGCCTTCCGGGAGCTCCAGCTCACCTCGGGTTCGTGGGGCACCCATCGTGTGAGCGTCGAGGCGGCGACGGGGCTCCATCGCGGGTTCGCCGCCTACGCCCGCGTCTCAGGGCAGGAGACAGATGGCTACCGTGAGCGCTCGGGCAATCGTGCTCGCTCGGCGTTCGTCAGCGCCGGGTGGTTCGGCGCGCGCGATGCGGTGAAGTTCACCGGCTTCGCCGGGCGCTCCAAGATGCAGCTGGCCTACTATGCCGCGAGCGAGGCGGAGCTCCGAGTGAATCGGCGCCGCAATCCGATGGCCCCAGAGGAGCGCGATGACTTCTGGCAGGCGATGGCGAGCGTCCAGCACACGCGGAGCATCGGGACCACCGCGGCCCTCACCACGACGGTCTATCGCAACGCGGCCGGCGGCGCCTTCGATGTGAACGCCGGCGATCTGCTGAACTTCAATCTCGACCATGGATGGGTCGGTCTCCTCTCGACGCTGCGCTGGCAGGTCCGGGCGACGGCGTGGGCCGCCGGCATCCATGTGAGCGACTACGCGCGCGATCATCACCTGAAGGTCCGCCCCGACCTCGAGACGCGTGTCTACGACAACACCGGGTTCAAGCAGGAGCAGAGTGGCTTCGTGAAGGCGAGTCGGCGCTACGGTGCGTTGGAGGTGACCGGCGACCTCCAGCTCCGCCGCGCGGCGTTCCGCTACCGACCGTCGCCAGGAACGCCGATTCCCGGCCCGACGGAGGACGGGGCGTATGCGCTCACCATCGATTGGCTCTTCCTGAACCCGAAGGTCGGCGTGACCTGGCCGGTCCGGCGCGATCTCACGGTCTTCGCCTCGCTCGGGCAGGCCGGCCGGGAACCGACGCGCACCGATCTCCTTGCCGGCGCCGACGACATCGATGCAGCCGCCGCCGCGGAGGTACTCCCGTTCTCGCAGGTGAAGCCCGAGCGGCTCACCGATCTCGAACTCGGGGCCCGATTCACCCGCGGCGCCACGACCCTGCAGGTGAACGCCTTCGCGATGGCCTTCCGCGATGAGATCGCGCCCATCGGGGCGATCGCGATCACGGGGAGTCCGCTGCGGCGCAACGTCGATCGCTCCTCACGCCTCGGTCTCGAGGTCGAAGGGGCGGTGACGCTCACACCGACGCTGTCCCTCCGGGCCAATGCGATGGCGATGCGTGCGCGGATCGCCGAGTACGAGGATGAGGCCTCGGGGATCGTCTACCGCGATGTGCGCCCGGTCCTCACGCCCGCGGTGCTCGCCAATGTGCAAGCCATCTGGCAGCCGCGCACCGGATGGGAGGGGGTGCTCGGCCTCCGTCACGTCGGCGACTCGCCGCTGGCCAACGACGGCAACGCCGCCTTGGTCACCCCCGCCTTCACCGTCCTCGATGGGGACCTGCGTCTCCCGATCGGGCGGCAGCGGTTCCGCCTCCAGGGGCAGAATCTCTTGAACAGTGCCGCCTATGCGGCAGGCTACACCGACGGCACCACGCGGTACCTCTTCCCCGTCGCGGCGCGCACCTGGCTCGCGACGGTGCAGGTCACCTTCTAGTCACGGGGCCGGGTGGGTCGGAGGCGAATCGACTGGATGACATCGCCCTCTAGGATCCCATCGACGACCTCGATCCCACGCACGACCTCGCCCCAGACCGTATAGTCGCGGTCGAGGCGGGCGTTGTCGCGGAGATTCACGAACCACTGGGCGTCACCGGTGTCGTGCCCGCGCGTGCTCATCCCGAGTGTGCCGCGTCGGTGCGAGATGGTGCCGAGTTCGTCGCGGAGTGCGAGGGGATGGCCGACATACTCGCTCGCGCCGG
>CAIVJV010000350.1 GCA_903906325.1 uncultured Gemmatimonadota bacterium | reverse complement strand
GCCGCTCTGCAGCACCCACCGCGTCGGCGAACGCTCCCACACCACCGCCGCCGGGAGCCCCACGAGCGCGGGGGCGAGCACGGGGTCGTAGGCGTGGATCACCGCGTCGAGGCGCGAGGCGCGGATCCGCTCGCGGATGCTCGCCGGCGACTCCCCCGCGGCGTAGAGCGCGCCGATCACCGCCCCCATGCTCGAGCCGACGATCAGGTCGGGGACGATGCCGAGCGAGTCGAGCGCCTGCAGCACGCCGAGGTGGGTGAGCCCCTTCGCTCCCCCGCCGCCGAGCACGAGCGCGGTGCGCGCGGGCACGCAGGTCGCGGCTTGGGCCGCCACCGGTCGGGTCCATCCGACCAGCAGGAGTGCACCGAGGAGGAGGGCGGGGCGCGCGCGCATCTATCCTCAATATGGCACGGATGTAGTTTTCGTCTCCTGTGACGCCGCCTGACGCGCTCGATCCCTCCGGCCCCGGTGCCGGGGCCGGCACCCTCCCCGAGGCGCAGCGCCTCGGGCTCGACGCCCCCGATACCGGGGTCGCGCTCTGGGCGATCGTCTTCGCCGGCGGGATCGGCTCGCGCTTCTGGCCCCTCTCCACGCCCGACCGTCCCAAGCCCCTCCTCGCGCTCGTCTCCGATCGCACGTTGATCGAGGACACCGTCGGTCGGTTGCAGCCCGACATCCCGCCTGAGCGGGTGCTGATCCTCACGAGCCGCGACATCGCCCCGGCCATCCGCTCGGTGACCACGGAGGTCCCCGAGGCGAACGTGCTCGTGGAGCCGCGTCCGTTGGGGACGGCGGCCGCCCTCGCCTGGGCCGCGCAGGAGCTCGTGCAGCGCGCGGGCCCCGGCGCGATCGCCTGTGCGGTGCACGCCGACCTCGCGATCACCTTCCCCGACGAGTTCCGTCGCACGATGCGCCGGGCCGCCGCGTACGCGGCGCGGGAGCAGGCGCTCGTCTCCATCGGGATCGCGCCGACGCGTGCCGAGACGGGGTTCGGCTACGTCACGCCTGGAGCGCCGCTCGAGGTGGACCTCCCGCTCGCCGCCGGCGGGGTCGCCGAGACGCGCGGCTACGTGGAGAAGCCGAGCGAGGTGGAGGCCCGGCGGCGCATCGCCGACGGTGCGCTCTGGCATAGCGGGGTCCTCGTCGGCACCGCGGGGACCTTCCTCGAGCAGCTCGAGCGCGACTGCGTGGAGGTGCGTGATGGGCTCGACCCGCTGCGGCGCGGGAATCTCCCCGGCTTCGTCGGGATGGTGCGCGCCACCTCGCTCGAGCGCGGGCTCCTCGAGCGCACCGATCGCCTGCTGGTGCTGCCGGGGGAGTTCGGGTGGGACGATGTCGGCACCTGGGCCGCGCTCCGCCGCGCGCGCGAGCTGGACGACGACGGCAACGGCGCCTCAGGCGACGTGCGCTTCGTCGACGCCGAGAGCAATGTGGTGCACGCCGGCCACGGCCGGGTGGTGATCTATGGGGTGCATCGCCTCCTCGTGGTGACGCTCGACGGGTTGACCTTCGTCACCACGCTCGAGCGCGCCACCGATCTCAACCGCCTGCTCGACCAGCTCCCAGGGTCGATGCGGATCCATCCCGCCGGTCCGCCGCGAGCGTAGCCACCGCGAGCAGGACGAGGACGATCCAGAGCAGGTCGGCCAGCAGGAGATGCACGAGCTGCATCCAGACCGGCGCGAGCAGCACGAGGTTCACGAGCCCCGCGAGGAGCTGCGTGACCACCAGGCCGAGGGCGACCGTCCCCAGATGCCGCGTGGCCGGCGAGGGACGGCGCACCATCGCGACGCCGGCGGTGAGCGCGATCAGCGTGCCCACCACGATCGCGAGCGTCGGATGGATCACGCGGAGCCGCACGAGCAGATGCGAGGCGGGGTCGAGGTCCTGCGCGAAGCCCGCGGCGAGCGAGGTGGCGGGGAAGAGCGTGTCGCCGAGCGCGGTCACCGCCCCCGACATCCCCACGAGCAACATCCCGAGCAGACTCGCGACGAGGAGTCCGCGTTCCCCACTCGGCGCCGTGAGCCGCGGGGCGCGGTGCCCCTGCGCGAACCAGGGGACCAGGGCGAGTGCCGCGACCAGGAGGAAGGTGTTGAGGAGATGCGCGGCGAGCCACCAGGCGCGCGCGAGGCTCGCGTTGTCGGCGACCATCTCGAAGAGCACGAGCCCCGCCCCCACCAGCGCCTCGGTGATCATCAGCGCCATGGCGGCCTGCGCGGCGGTCCGGGTCGCACTCCCACGCGGCGCGATCCGGCGCGCCCACACGAGTTGCGCGACCACCAACAGCAGGGCGATCCCCGAGGTCGCGCGATGCGTGAGCTCGATCAGCGTCTCGACCGCCGGCTCGCGCGGGATCACCACCCCGTTACAGAGCGGCCAGTGAGCCCCGCACCCCGCGCCCGACCCCGAGGCGCGCACGTAGGCACCCCAGAGGATGACGAGTAGGTTATACCCAAGGACCGCCCAGCCATATCGCGCGAATCGCGTCATCGCCTGACCCACCCCTCCTGAGATGAAGCCCAGCACCCTCATCACCGTCGCCGCCATCGTCGGGTTCGGCGGCCTCCTGCTCTACACCACGCTCGAGGCCCAGCAGGTGGAGTGCACCGCCTGCGTCACCTTCAAGGGGGCGACGAACTGCGCGACCGCCTCAGGCCAGGATTCCCTCGAGGCCCTCCGCACGGTGGTCACCACCGCCTGTGGCCCGCTCGCCGCGGGGATGGCGGAGTCGATCCAATGCAGTGGGCTCCCCCCGCAACGGCCGCAGTGCCGCACCCGGTGAGTGACGAAGTCTAATCGCCTCGCGCTCGCCCTCGCCCTCGCGCTCGGGTGTGGCGAGGCGCCGGTCGCGCCCGCGCCCGTCGGAGGGACGCTGGAGGTCCTCGTCCCGACGCTCGAGCTGCGGCCGGGGCGGATGATGCAGGCGGAGGTCCGCCTCCTGCGCGCGGACGGGGAGGTGCTGGACGCCCCCCGCGTGGCTTGGCGCTCGCTCACCCCCAACACCGTGCAGGTCGACTCCGCGGGCCGCCTCCTCGGCATCGCGCCCGGGGCGGGGATCGTGCGGGTCAGTGCCGGCGGCCTCGCGACGGAGCTCGCGCTCCTCCTGCGGAACCCCCCCGCGCGGGCCATCACCCTCGATGCGACGGCGCTCCGCCTCACCCTCCCCGCCGGCACACGCCAACTCCTCGCCGTC
>CAIVJV010000349.1 GCA_903906325.1 uncultured Gemmatimonadota bacterium | reverse complement strand
GGTTACCTGGGATCGCTCGCGCAGAACCGGGTCTCGCTCGGGCTCACGACGAACATCGAGGCCAAGTTGCGGGCCCCCGCGGACTCGACCGATCTCTCCACGGACGGGGGGAAGAAGGTGAAGGTGGCCACGATCCAGTTTACCGGGATCGCCTATGATTTCGAACGGCGACGGGCCACGGGGAAGACGGGATTCGCGACCGACCGCTTCGGCTACACCTTCCGCTCCGACCTCCTCCCGGGGTTCGACCTCGGCGTCGATTACTCCCTCTTCCAAGGCGACCTCCTCAGCGACACGGCGAGCTTCTCGCCCTACCGTGAGTCGGTCCGTGCCTCGTTCAACCTCGACGCCAACTCCGCGCTCGTCCGCACGGTCGCGCGGCTCTTCGGGGTCTCGGTCGGGACGGGGCGCCAGGGGCCCACGCCGGTGGGGAACACGAGCCCGATGGGCGGCGGATTGATCTCGGCGGCGGGCTCCCTCAATGGGATGGGAGCCACCACGGGGACGCGTGCCCGCGGCGGGATCCAGGAGATCCCGACGGGGCAGGGCTTCACCGCGGCCTTCACGGTGAGTTCCCAGCGGCAGCGTCCCCCGGTGGGCGGTCGCATCGTGGACTTCGATCCCACCTTGCAGTGTCAGGCGCTGCTCGGGTTCCCGCAGTACGACACCTGCGTCTTCCAGGCGGAACGTTCGGCGGCGACGCAGGTGGCGCAGACCGCGGGGCCCTCTGGGGCGACCTTCTTCCGGGTCCCACCGACGACCTCCGTCGGGATCCGCACGACGTTCAACCTCACCCCACGCTGGGCCGGCTCTTGGAGCACGACCTACGACGTGGTGCGCCAGGAGTTCGCCAGCCAGGTGGTCTCCCTGCAGCGCGAGCTGCATGATTGGCGGGCCGTCTTCGGCTTCACGCAGGCGCCCAACGGCAACTTCGCCTTCACCTTCTTCATCTCCCTCAAGGCGCAACCGGAGATCAAGCTCGACTATGATCGCCAGACGTTCCGCCCCCCGGGAGCCGGACTCCGCTCGCCATGACCGATCGCCCCGTAGTGCTCGACGTCGCCTCGCTCACCCTCGCCGAGGTGGTCGAGGTCGCCGTGCAGGGACGGGCCGTCACCCTCGCTCCGTCGGCGGTGGCGCGGATGACGGCCACGCGCACCGTGGTGGAGGGGCTCGCCGCGCGTGGTGACGCGGTCTACGGGGTGACGACGGGCTTCGGAAAGCTCTCGGACGTCGCGATCCCCGCCGATCAGCTCGCCCAGCTCCAGGTGAACCTCGTCCGGAGTCATGCCGCCGGGGTGGGACCGCGGCTCCCCGAGGCGGAGGTGCGGGCGATGATGCTCCTCCGCGCCAACGTGCTCGCGAAGGGATTCAGCGGGGCGCGCCCCGCGCTCGCCGAGCTGCTGTGCGGGATGTTGAACGCGCGGTGCTGGCCGGGGATCCCGGAGCAGGGATCGGTCGGCGCGAGCGGGGATCTCGCCCCGCTCGCCCACCTCGCGCTCGCGCTGATCGGCGAGGGGGAGCTGCACCATCCGGGAGGGCATGGGCCGGCGGGCGCGGTGCTCGCGGCTCACGGGCTCGCCCCCGTGACGCTCGGCCCGAAGGAGGGGCTCGCCCTCATCAATGGCACCCAGGCACACACCGCCGTCGCGGCCCTCGCGGTCACGGCGGCGCGCCGCGCCTGGGTCACCGCCCATGTCGCGGGGGCGATGTCGCTCGAGGCGCTCCTCGGGACGCCGACCGCCTTCGATCCTCGGATCCATGCGGCGCGTGGCCAGCGCGGCCAGCAGGCCTCGGCGGCGCTGCTCCTCGAGCTGGTCCGCGACAGCCAGATCCGCGAGTCGCATCGCGAAGGGGATTCGCGCGTGCAGGATGCCTATGCGCTCCGCTGCATGCCGCAGGTCCATGGCCCCGTCCTCGAGGCGATCGAGTTCGCCGAAGGGCTCATCGCGACGGAACTGAATGCCGCGACCGACAATCCCCTCGTCTTCGACGATGGGACGATGCTCTCGGGGGGGAACTTCCATGGGCAAGCGGTCGCGCTCGCGCTCGATCTGCTCGCGATCGTGATGACGAATCTCGCGGTCATGAGCGAGCGGCGGATCGACCGCCTCGTGCATCCCGACCTCAACGAGGGATTGCCCCCGTTCCTCACGCCGACGGCCGGGGTCAGCTCCGGCTTCATGATGGCGCAGGTCACCGCCGCGGCGATCACGAGCGAGTGCAAGGGGCTCGCGCATCCGGCGAGTGTCGACTCCATCCCCACGGACGGGAACAAGGAGGATGTGGTCCCCATGGCGATGGGCGCGGCCACGAAGCTGCGGCGGCTCCTGCGGAACGTCGAACAGGTCCTCGCCGTGGAGCTCATGTGTGGCGCCCAAGGGATCGACTTCCGTCGGCCGTTGCGCGGCAGTCGAGCCGTGGAGGCCGCGCATGCCGAGGTCCGATCCCTGATCTCGACGCTGACCGCCGACCGGGTCCTCGGTCCTGACATCGAGGGGCTTGCCCTCGCCATCGCGCAGGGGCGGTTCGCCTCCCTCGCGCACTAACGTCTCCCTATGTCCCAGCCACGTCCCGTCCGCGCCCCGCGCGGGTCCACGATCTCCTGCAAGGGGTGGGAGCAGGAAGCCGCCTTGCGCATGCTGATGAACAACCTCGACCCCGAGGTCGCCGAGCGCCCGGACGACCTCGTGGTGTATGGGGGCACGGGGCGCGCGGCGCGGAATTGGCAGGCGTTCGATGACATCGTGCGCGCCTTGCGGCAGCTGGAGTCCGACGAGACGCTGCTGGTGCAGAGCGGGAAGCCGGTCGCGGTCTTCCGGACCCATCCCCACGCGCCGCGCGTCCTCATCGCGAACTCGAACCTCGTCGGCCGCTTCGCCACCTGGGATTACTTCCGTGAGATGGAGCGGAAGGGGCTCATGATGTACGGGCAGATGACGGCGGGGTCGTGGATCTACATCGGGTCGCAGGGGATCGTGCAGGGGACCTACGAGACCTTCGGTGCGGTCGCGCGGCAACACTTCGGTGGCTCGCTCGCCGGCCGGTTCGTCCTCACGGCGGGGCTCGGCGGGATGGGTGGGGCCCAGCCCCTCGCCGCGACCATGAACGATGCCGCCTTCCTCGGCGTCGATGTCGATCCCGCGCGGATCCAGAAACGCGTCGACACCGGCTACTGCGATCGCATCACGCACGACCTCGACGAGGTGATGCGGTGGGTCCGCGAGGCGCAGGCCGCACAGCGTGGGC
>CAIVJV010000348.1 GCA_903906325.1 uncultured Gemmatimonadota bacterium | reverse complement strand
TCCGGTGGCCCGGGATCCCGCCGACCACGAACCGCCCCACCGCGGTGGGATCGGGGGCACGGACCACGATGAGGTAGTCCTGGAACTCCCCCGCGAGACCGGCCGGGACGATGGGCGTCTTGGAGTACGGACGCGCCGTCAGTGCCTTCACGGCGGTATCCGCCGAGGCGCGATACCGGAGCGTGGGCGCGGCCGTTCCCCCGGTGCTCCCGGTGACGGTCACCTCCGCCGAACCGACAGCGCGGAGTTGGAGGCCGATGCGGAGGAGCCGCAGCGTGTCCGTCACGATCGGCAGGAGCATCGTGGCATCGAGCGGGATGCGCACCGTCAACGAGTCTTTCAACGCGGTGCTGTCCACCTGCACGGTGCCCAAGCGGCGTGCCGGCGTGAAATACGGGACCAAGGTCAGCGGGGCGGAATCCGCCACCGTCGTGTCGGTCACATCGTAGGCGTCGAGGAAGAGCGTCGCCGGGTGCGGGGCCCCGGTCCGCTTGAGCTGCACGGTGAGGGTCGCGGAATCGAGTGCCGTGATGGCCGTGAGCGTGTCCCCGATGGGGGAGTACCGGCGCGGGAGGGTGTCGAATCGCACGACCGCCCGCACGTCCATCGTGTCGCCACGGGCGGCGAGGAAGAGCGCGGCCTCCCCACCCAGCACCGGGAAGGGCTGGAGGGTGGTGTCGAACACCACGGCCGGGTCGATCACGGTGTCGAGGATCGGGACCTGCTGGCCAGGGCAGAGCCCGGGGCAGGTCGCGGTCGTCCGGAGCTCTTCCGTACAGGCCCCGAGCGCCGAGAGGGAGAACAACGCGGCGACGAGGGTCGCGCGACGAGAGGCAGAGATCACGGGCGGAAGGAGGCCGGCGTGAAGGGATGGGGCAACAGGTCGGCGAGCACCCACCGCGCCTCAGCCCCCTGGGTGGTCCGCGCGATGACGATGAGATCCATCCCGAACTCGGCGAGCACCTGGCGGCAGACCCCGCACGGCGGCGTCGGGGTATCGGCCGCGGTGCTGATGAGCACCGCCCGGAAGCGCTGATGTCCCGCGGCGACCGCTGCACCGATCGCCGCGCGCTCGGCGCAGGTCCCCGCCGGGTACGAGGCGTTCTCCACGTTGCACCCGGCGATCACCTGCCCGTCCTCGGTGAGGAGCGCCGCCCCCACATGGAACGTCGAGTAGGGGGCATAGGCGTTGCGCATCGCGACGAGCGCCGCCTCATGCAGGGCCCCCACGAAGGGCGCGATGGGATCGAGGCTCACCGGACCACCTGCGACAGGAACGAGGTCCCGCGCCCCCGGAACGGGACGCCCAGCCACTCCGCCACGGTGGCGCCGAGGTCGGAGAAGGTGGACCGCCGCCCCAGATCGACCGGGATCACGCGCGGCCCGACGACCAGCACCGGCACGCATTCACGGGCGTGGTCGGTGGACGGCGTCGTCGGGTCATTGCCATGGTCGGCGGTGATACAGAGCAGGTCGTCCTCGCGGAGGGCGGCGATGAGGTCAGGCAGGGCGGCGTCGAACTCCCGCACCGCCCGATAGAACCCCGGAACGTCGTTCCGGTGCCCATACAACTGGTCGAAATCTACAAGGTTGGCGAAGCAGAGCCCATCGGGCCCCGTGCGGAGCCAGTCGAGGATCCGGGCGATCCCCTCGGCGTTGTCCTTCGTGTGGCCCCCGTCCAGCCCACGCCGGGCGAAGAGATCGTCCACCTTCCCCACCCCGACGCGCGGGATCCCGGCGGCGGCCAGCGCGTCGAGCAGGGTCTCCTCGGGCGCGGCGATCGCGTAATCACGGCGATTGGCGGTGCGCCTGTACGCCCCCGGGCGCCCCACGAATGGCCGCGCGATCACCCGCGAGATGTCGTGCGGCGGGACGAGCATCGCGCGCGCCGTCTCACACGCGGCGTAGAGCTCCGCCAGCGGGATCGTCTCCTCGTGCGCCGCGATCTGGAAGACCGAGTCGGCGGAGGTGTAGAGGATCCACTCCCCGGTGCGTTGATGGGCCTCGCCGAATTCGGTGAGGATCGCGGTGCCACTGCCCACGACGTTGCCAAGGACCCCCCGGCCGGTGCGCCGCGCGAACTCAGCCACGACCTCCGCGGGAAATCCCTGCGGATAGGTCGGGAAGGGCCGGGTGAGATGCACCCCGGCCAGCTCCCAGTGCCCCGTGGTGCTGTCCTTGCCGGAGGAGCGCGGCTCCATGCGACCGAACGCCGCGGCGGGTCGCGTCACCGGCGCGACGCCGTCCAGCGGGGCGATGCGCCCCAACCCGAGCCGCTCGAGGTGCGGGACCCGGAGCCCGCCGACGGCGCGGGCGAGATTGCCGAGCGTGTCGGACCCGATATCCCCATACGCGGCGGCGTCCGGGGCCGCCCCGATCCCGACGCCGTCCAGCACGAGGAGGATCGCGCGTCTCATCGGGCGCCGCCGCGATACCGATGGGGGAGGCGCGACCGGAGCCCATTCAGCAATTCGTACGGTGAGAGCCCAGCGCGCGTCGCGACCGCATCCAGGGTCAGCGTCCGATCGCCGTCGGTGCCCACCACCGTGACCACGTCACCCACCGCGGCCTCGACCTCCGTCACATCGGCCATCGTCATGTCCATCGTGACCGTTCCGATGAGCGGGATGGGCTGCCCATGCACGAGCCCGTCCGACCAGTTGGACAGCGCACGACGCCACCCATCGGCATGCCCGATGGCGATGGTCGCCACCCGCGTGCGGCGCCGGGCCGTCCAGGTGGCACCATAACTCACCGTCTCCCCCGCCTCGATCCATCGGAGCTCGAGGATGCGCGCCCGCACATGCACCACCGGATCCGGATGGATCACCGCGTGCGGGCCGCCGGAGAGCCCGTACAGGAAGGCGCCAGGGCGCGTCGCCCCATACGGGGAGGTGGTGCGCCGAGCCATCGCCGGGGAGTTGTCCGCATAGACGAGGGTCGGTCGCGTCGGGAGCATCGCAACGGCCTGGGCGAATCGCGCCTCCTGGCGGGCGATCGATTCGGCATCGGCGTCCGCGGAGTGGAAGTGCGTGTACACCGCCGCGGGGGCGTGCGTCTGCAGGACCTCGCGCAGCATGTCGACGGCATCCCACGCGATCCCTTCCCGGTGCATCCCCGTGTCGATCACCAGGTGCCACGGCCCCCCGCCGAGCGCGACCCACGCCGTGATCTGCTCGGCGCTGGAGAGCGAGGGGATTAACCGCGCCGAGCGGGCGCGTCCCAACTCGTCCGGGAGACAGGGGGTGTAGAGGATGATCGGCCGGTCGATCCCCGCGGCGCGCAGCTCCTCCCCCTCATCCGGGACGGCCACCCCGTAGGCGTACGGCGCGACGGCCTCGAGCACCCGCACGATCGGCAGCACCCCGAGGGCGTAGGCGTCCCCCTTCACCATCGGGATCATCGGGAGCCCGGTGTGCTGGGCGACGCGCGCGGCGTTGCGCCGTACCGCCTCGAGATCCACCTCGATCCAGGCGCGCAGGGGACTCACCGCCTCCGCGGTGAGCGGCGGTGCCTCACCTGACTGGGGGCTAGATTCCCGCGACATGAGAAGCGTCAAGACTACCGGCCCCCTCTGAGCCATGCAAGACGACCGCGCCCCGCGCGCCTCCCTCGACGACGCCCTGGCGATCATGCGCGACCTCCGCGCCCGCGACGCCTGGGACCGCGCCCAGTCCCACGCCTCGCTCCGCCCCTACCTCAACGAGGAGATGCATGAGCTCGACGACGCCCTCCGCGAGGGGGATGACGCGGCGATGTGTGGCGAGCTGGGGGACGTGCTGCTCCAAGTGCTCTTCCATGCGGTGATCGCGGAGGAGCGCGGGGCCTTCGGCCCAGAGCAGGTGGCGGGGTCGCTGGTGCACAAGATGCGGACGCGACATCCCTGGCTCTACGGGACCGAGACGGAGCGGACGCCGTGGGAGCAGATGAAGGCCAAGCACCGTCGGTCGCTCGCCGAGGGGCTCCCGAGCGGGCTGCCCGCCCTGCACCGCGCGCATCGCCTGCAGGAGCGCGCCGCCGGCGTCGGCTTCGATTGGCCCGATGTGGAGGGGCCGCTCCAGAAGGTGGCGGAAGAGCTGGAGGAGGTGAAGGCACAGATCGCGCAGGACGGCGCCTCGTTCGACACCCACGGGGTGCCGGGCGCCGATCCGCGACATGCCGCGCTCGAAGAGGAGCTCGGCGACCTCCTCTTCGCGGTGGTGAATCTCTGCCGGAAGGCGGGAACACATCCCGCCCTCGCGCTCGACCGGGCGAACGCGAAGTTCCAGCGGCGCTTCGAGGCGGTGGAGCGGATCGCGACGGCGCGCGGGCTCGACGTGCGCACCGCGGGGCTCGAGGCGCTCGATGTGATCTGGGACGAGGTGAAGGCGGACGAACGGCGCCGCTAGGCGCCGTACGGGACCCAGATGTTCTTGACCTGCGTCGCCTCGCGGAGGAGGGCCTTCATATCCCCCGTCACCGAGGGATCGCTCGCGGCGAGCCGGCAGAAGGTCCGCTTCATGTTCCCGGCCGAGGCCAGTTCGATCGTGCGGCGTCCGTCCTCCGTGCCCATGAACCAGACCGCCTCCACGTCGTCGTGCTCGGCGAGGACCTTCCCCAACGCCTCGCTCGCCCCGGTCACGATGTTGACCACGCCCCCCGGGAGATCGGAGCTCTCGAAGACGGTGTAGAGGTCAGTCGCCGCCAAGGGATGGAGCTCGCTCGGGATCGCGACGACGGTGTTCCCCGTGGCGATCAGCGGCGCGACCATCGAGACGAAGCCACCTAGCGGCGCCGCATGCGGTGTGATGACGCCGACCACGCCGATCGGCTCCTGCATCGCGATGGCGACCCCGCGGAAGGGGACCTGATGCACCGCGCCGTCCCACTTATCCGCCCACGCGGCATACGCGAAGCAGCCTTGGATGCTCTGCTCGACCTCGCGCGTCGCCTCCCGCGCACTCGCGCCGGTCATCGCCCGGAGCCGCGAGACGAACTCGTCCGCGCGGGCGCTGAGGTTCTCCCCGATGTAGTACAGGATCTGGGCGCGGAGATGCCCGGTGGAGGTCGCCCACCCCTTGGCTGCGGCCTGCGCCGCCTCCACCGCATTGCGGACATCCTTGCGATTCCCCTCGCCCACCTCACCGACGATGCGTCCCTTGGGATCGAGGATCGCGCGCGAATAGCCGGAATCCGGGCGTGCCTGCTTCCCACCGATGAAGAGCTTCGCGGTGCGGTCGACCTGATCGACCGGGCTCAGGAGCGGCTCCCGCAGCGTCTCTGGCGCGCGCGACGCGGCCTTCTTCGCCTCACGTGCCTTCCGCACCGCCGCCTCCGAGGCCCGGGTGGCGCCCTCGGGGAGGAGATACTCCCACATCCCCTCCTTGCCGCCCTCACGCCCGAAGCCGCTCTCGCGATACCCACCGAACCCGGCGGCCGCGTCGAAGAGATTGGTCGCATTCACCCAGACCACGCCGGCTTTGAGCTTCGGCGCGATATCGAGCGCGAGGTTGATGTTCTCCGTCCAGAGGCTCGCGGCGAGCCCGTAGACCGTGTTGTTCGCGAGCGCGACCGACTCCTCCGGCGTGCGGAAGGTCATCGCGACCATCACCGGCCCAAAGATCTCGACCTGCGCGATGGTGCTCGCGGGCGAGACGTTGGTGAACAACGTCGGTGGGAAGAAGCACCCGGTGCTCGGCACCGCCCCACTCGCCTGCCAGCGCGTGGCGCCTTCGGCCTCGCCCTGTGCACAGAGCGCGCGGATCCGCTCCAATTGCTCCGGCGCGACGATCGCCCCCATGTCGATCCCCTTGTCGAGCGGGCGACCGACACGGAGCGTCTCCATCCGCGCACGCAGTTTCGCGATGAGGCGGTCGTGGATCCCCTCCTGCACCAGGAGGCGCGACCCGGCACAGCAGACCTGCCCCTGATTGAACCAGATCGCGTCGACGACCCCCTCGACCACGGCATCGAGATCGGCATCCTCGTACACGATGAACGGGGACTTCCCCCCGAGTTCGAGCGAGAGCTTCTTCCCCGATCCCGCTGTCGCCTTCCGGATGATCTTCCCCACCTCGGTGGAGCCGGTGAAGGCGATCTTGTCGACCCCCGGATGCGCGACGAGCGCGGCCCCCGTCGCCCCGTCACCAGTCACGATGTTCAACACGCCGGGCGGCAGCCCCGCCTGCGCGGCGAGCTCGGCGAAGAGGAGCGCCGAGAGCGGGGTGAACTCCGCGGGCTTCAGGACCACCGTGTTCCCCGCCGCGAGCGCGGGCGCGACCTTCCACGCCAACATGAGCAACGGGAAGTTCCACGGGATGATCTGTCCTACCACGCCGACGGGGCCATAGCCCGGAAATTCGTCGGGGAGGAGCTGGGCCCATCCCGCGTGGTGGTAGAAATGCCGCGCGACGAGGGGGATGTCGAGATCGCGGGTCTCGCGGATCGGCTTCCCATTGTCCATCGACTCGAGCACGGCGAAGAGCCGCGCATGCTTCTGCACCATGCGCGCGAGCGCGTAGAGGTGTCGCGCCCGCTGATGTGGGGTGAGCTTCGTCCACTTCCCGAAGGCGCCTCGCGCGGCCTTCACCGCCGCCTCGACGTCCGCCGCGGTCCCCTGCGTGACCTTCGCGAGCGGGGCGTTGGTGCTCGGGTCGATGACCGCGAAGGTCTTCCCCGCTTTGGTCCACGTCCCGGCGACGAAGTGCCCGAAGGTCGCGTCGTGCGCGGCGAGCCAGGCACGCGCCTCGGCGTCGCTCTCCGGTGCGGGGCCGTAATCCATCGACTGAAAGAGGTCGGCGACGCGAGTCATGGCATCGGCTGGCGATGGGCCGCAGCGTAGCGCCCGGTGACGTGGTGTTCGAGCTGACGCTCGATGTCGGTGAGGAGCCCAGAGGCCCCGAAGCGGAAGAGGTCGGGCTGCAGCCAGCGCACCCCGAGCTCCTCCTTCATGAGGAGGAGGTAATCGAGGGCGGGCTTGGCGGCGCGGATCCCCCCGGCGGGCTTGTAGCCCACCAGGCACCCACTCACCTCGGCGTACTCGCGGATCTGCCGCACCATCACGAGCGAGACGGGGAGCGTCGCATTCACCCCTTCCTTCCCCGTGCTCGTCTTGATGAAATCGGCACCCGCCTGCATCGCGACCCAGCTCGCACGCGCCACATGGGTCAGCGTGGCCAGTTCGCCGGTGGCGAGGATCGCCTTGAGGTGGGCGTCGCCACAGGCCTCACGGAAGGCGCAGACCTCGTCGTAGAGCGCGGTCCAGTCACCGGTGAGCACATGCGCCCGCGTGATGACGATGTCGATCTCGCGCGCCCCCGCGGCGACCGAGGCCCGGATCTCGGCGAGTCGCGTCTCGAACGGGGAGAGTCCTGCGGGGAAGCCCGTCGAGACCGCGGCGACGGGGATCCCACTCCCCTCGAGGGCACGCACCGCGGTCTCGACCCAGCGATGATAGACGCAGACCGCCCCGACGGTGATCCCGAGCGACCCGGCCCCGAGGGCGGCGAGGATCTCGTCGCGGACGGGGCGGCGCGCCTTGGCGCAGAGCCGCGTCACGTTCCCCGCCGTGTCGTCGCCGGAGAGCGTGGTGAGGTCCATCAGCGTGATCGCCTTGAGCAACCAGGCGGCCTGCCACTCCTTCTTGACGGTGCGGCGCGTGGGGATCGTCGCCGCACGACGCTCCGCCGAGCTCCGGTTCACGCGGATCGCCCGGACCCGCTCGAGGTCGAGGGGCTGCCCCGTGTTGCGCGGGAGCGTGGACGCGCTCACCCGGCGATCCCTGCGATCCCTGCGGTCATCCGCCGCCGATCGATCACGGGCGCAGGCGGTGCATCATCCGCGGGAAGGGGATGCACTCGCGGATATGCGGGGTGCCGCAGATCCAGGCGACGGTCCGCTCGAGTCCGAGGCCGAAGCCCGAATGCACGAAGGTCCCGTACTTCCGAAGATCGAGATACCAGCCATAGGCATCGAGGGGGAGCCCCTCTTCCTGGATGCGGTGCCGAAGCTTGTCGTAGTCGTCCTCGCGCTGCGACCCGCCGATGATCTCCCCGTACCCCTCGGGCGCGAGCATATCGTCACAGAGGACGGTGCGCGGGTCCGCGGGGTTCTCCTTCATGTAGAAGGCCTTCGCCTCCTTGGGGTAGTTGCAGATGAAGATCGGGGTCTCGTAGTCCTCGACGAGGAGCGACTCATCCTCCGCGCCGAGGTCCTCACCCCACTGCACCGCGCTCCCCTTCTTCTGGAGGGTCGCGACGGCATCGGTGTAGTCGATACGCGGGAAAGGCCCCCTGATCTTCTCGAGCTTGGAGATGTCGCGCTCGAGCTCGGCGAGCTCGGCCGTGCGCCGCTCGACCACGCGCTGCACGAGGAACGAGACGAAGTCCTCCTGCAGCTGCATGTTGGCATGCGTGTCATTGAAGGCGACTTCCGGCTCGATCATCCAGAACTCGGTCAGATGCCGCCGCGTCTTGGACTTCTCCGCGCGGAAGGTCGGGCCGAAGGTGTAGATCTTCCCGAAGGCCGCAGCCGCCGCCTCGCCATAGAGCTGGCCCGTCTGCGCGAGGTAGGCGTTCCCCTCGTCGAAGTACTCGGTGCTGAAGAGCCCGCTTCGCTCGCCGATCGCGGCGGTGAGGATCGGGGTGTCGACGCGGATGAAGCCACGCTCGTAGAAGAAGTCGTGGATCGCCTGCTCGATCTCATTGCGGATCCGCATGATCGCCACCTGCCGCGGCGTGCGAAGCCAGAAGTGGCGGTGGTCGAGCAGGAAGTCGACCCCATGCTCCTTGGGCTGGATCGGGTAGTCGAGCGGGCTCGCGCCGATCACCGCGAGCGTCGTCACCCCGAGTTCGACCCCGCCCACCTGGCGCGCATCGGCGCGCACCGCACCGGTGACGGTGATCGAGGTCTCGAGCGTGAGCGTGCCGAAGGTCTCCCACGAGGCCTCGTCGACCTCCTTCTTCACGACGACGCACTGGAGGAGCCCGGTGCCGTCACGCAGCACGATGAAGGCGATCTTCCCGGAGGAGCGGAGGTGGGTGACCCACCCGCGGATCGTGACGGTCTGGCCGACCCGATCAGGGAGGTCGGCGATGCGGATGACAGGCTCGGTGCTGGACATCTGTGAAAGCTAGAGGGGATCACCCGACGCGGAAGAGCTCCAAGGCGCGGCCATAGCCACGGCGGAGCACCTGCTTGATGCGCCGATGCTC
>CAIVJV010000347.1 GCA_903906325.1 uncultured Gemmatimonadota bacterium | reverse complement strand
GGCTCGTCAGGACCCCTGCGCCGAAGACGATCGGGAGCGCCGTCAGGGGGCTCGAGGAGAGGCGGTCGGTGAGCGCGGTGAGGTCCATGGTCGGTCAGGCGGCGGGACTGGGTGCCACGGCATCCATGAGGTGGAGCTCGCTCCGCCGGAGGGCCTCACGTCGGAGCATCCCGACGGCGACGATCGCGTGGAGCGTGGTGGCGGCGACGGAGATGTACCAGAGACGCTGCAGGGTGAATCCCGGCTGCCGCGCGGCCCAGAGCGCCGGGGGGACGAAGCCGCCGAGGCGGACGAGGCTACTCACGACGGTGGGGGTCGTGTTGCCGAGGGCCTGGAACATCCCCGAGCAGGTGAAGACGATGCTCGAGGCGAGGAAGTTCATGGAGATCGTCGCGAGGAAGGCGGCCGCCACCGCGAGGACCGCCGGATCACTCGAGAACCAGTGCACCAACCACTCGGGGCGGAGGTGGCAGAGGACGCTGAGGGTGATCATCACCACGCTCCCGAGCTTGATCGCGGCGAAGAAGGTCTCGCGCGCGCGGTCGGGACGGTTCGCGCCGATGTTCTGGCCCGCGATCGGGGCGGCGGCGAAGGCGATCGCCATCCCGGGGAGGAGCACCCCCTGCATCACGCGGGACCCGACCCCGTAGCCCGCCTGGGCCGCCGGGCCGAAGTCCCGGATGATGAAGTAGACCACCGCCATCGAGACGAACATCAGGCCGAACTCGAGTCCGGCGGGGACGCCGATGGCGAACATCCGGCGCCAGGTCGCGAGGTGCGGGCGGAGTCGTGACGCATCGAACCGGACGAAGTGTTCGAGCCGGGCGAAGTAGACGAGCGCCAACCCGATGGCGATGAGGATCGCGCAGACGCTCGCGAAGGCGGCGCCCGCGACCCCCATGGGACGCCCCGTCCCCCACCCGGTGATCAGGATCGGGGCGAGCACCGCGTTGATCCCGACCGTCGCCATCTGGATCACCATCGTGGGTCGGGCGATGCCCGTGGCCCGGAGGGTGGCCATCATGCTGGCCAGTGGGAACTGGAGTGCGAGAGCGGGCAGGAACCAGGCGAGATAGCTCCGTCCCAGTCGCGCGGTCTCGGGGCTCGCGGCGATCGCGTCGACCCAGGCGAAGCCGGCGGTATAGCCGAGGGCGAGGGTCAGGAGCCCAGTGATCGCCGAGAGGGTGAGGGATTGGTTGTAGACGAGGGTGCCGTGCGCCGCGTCTTTGCGGCCTGCGGCGTGCGAGACCATCACCATCGTCCCCACGCTCAGGACCTGGGTCACGGCCATGATGAGGAACTGCAGGTTTCCCGCGGTCCCCACGCCGGCGACGGCGGCATCCCCGAGCCGCGCCACGAAGTAGAGGTCGACGAAGTAGTACGCCGTCTGGAACAGCATCCCGGCGGCCATCGGGGCCGCCATGCGGACGATGTGCCCTGGGATCGAGCCCTGCGTGAGGTCGCGCATGCGAGAGGAGCGGCGGATGGGCGGAAGGGGAACGGATTAACTTTCCAGCTGTTGTGTAAACGTAGCGGGCCCCGGGAGGGTGCCCGCCGCTGACCCGTCCGTTTCCGCCGGAGATCCCCGCCCGTGGCCCCGCAATTCATCTATGTGATGAAGGCGCTCAAGAAGGTGATCCCGCCTTCGCGCATCATCCTCGACGATATCTGGCTCTCCTTCTACCCTGGCGCCAAGATCGGCGTCTTGGGCCCGAACGGGGCGGGCAAATCCTCGCTCCTGCGGATCATGGCGGGGGTCGACACGGAGTTTCAGG
>CAIVJV010000346.1 GCA_903906325.1 uncultured Gemmatimonadota bacterium | reverse complement strand
GTTTGGGTATTTATTGATGGAGACCTTCAGGGTGTTTATCCCTTGCCCGCACATTTTCCGATTTTAAGAGAGGGACCGGCGCTATCGGCCACGGCGCTCACCTTCGAGGCGGCGGCCGCCAACGTGGTGGCCTTGGCATCGCGGAGCACACCGGCCCCCTGAGCAGCCAACGCGGCGGCCGCCTTCCGGCTCTTGAGCACGCTGCGGATCTCCTCCTTCACGGCGGCGAAGGGCTGCGGTCCACCCACGCTGAGCGAATCGAGGCGCGCGAGGTAGTAGCCGTTCTCGTCGTCCAGCAGGTCGCTGATCTCGCCCGGCACCGGCCCGGAGAAGGCCCACCCGGTGAGCCCGGGGACCGGGCGCCCGAGGTACGACGCCGGCTGCCCGTCCTGCACGGGGATCTGTGAGACGAGGAGCTTCAGCTCCGCCGCCGCGCTGTCGAGCTTCCCCCCGTCACTCGAGCCCGCCGCGATCGCCGAGAGCCGATCCGCCCGCCGGTCGGTGACGGTCGCGGAGGAATCCGCCTGCGTCACCTTCACGAGGATGTGGCGGAGCGAGAGCGTGTCACCCTTCCGATCGGTCACCTGGATCAGGTGCCAGCCGAACGCCGTGAGCACCGGCTCGGAGATCTGGTTCGGGCGCAGCGCGTACGCGGCGGTCTCGAAGGCGGGGACGAAGCGACCCTTGCCGCCTCGGCCGAGGTCGCCGCCCTGCGCGCCGGACACCGTGTCCGCTGATTCGCGACGGGCGACATCGGCGAAGCTCGAGCCCGCCGCGCCGGAGAGGATCTCCTGGCGGAGCGTGAGGGCCCGCGCCCGCGTCGCGGCCGTGTCCGCGGCCGATGGGGTGCGGTCGATCGTCACGAGCGAGACCACCGCGCGACCCGGACGGCTCCACCGATCCTTGAACCGGTCGTAGAACGCCTTCACCTCGGTGTCGCTCACCTCGGTGGTGGCGATCGCCGCCGGCGTGGGCCGGAGCGCGACGAAGCGCACCGTCGCGCTGTCCCGCTCATCGCGGAAGGTCTGCCAGAGCCGCGCGTCGCTCACATACGCGTCGGCGATCAGTTGCGAGAAGAGCTTCGCGCGGGGGAGCTCGGTCCGATAATAGTTCTCGAGCTGCACGAGGAGCCCCTGCTGCTTCGCCACGGGCGAGCTCAGGAACCGCTGATACTTCTGCAGGTCGAACCGCCCATCCGTCTGGAGGTCGGGGTTCTGCATCAGCTGCGGCGGCGGGGAACTCAGCGCGGCCTGCTTGATCTCCGCATCGGTCACCCGGATCCCACGGCGCGCGTACTCCTGCTGCAACAGGAGATCCGAGACCAGCTGCTCGAACGCCTGCTCCTCGAGCTGGCGCTGGTCGTCCATGGTCATGGCGCGACCCGCCTGCTGCTCCTGCTGCTGCCGGAGCTGATTGACCAGGTTCTGCCAGGTGAGGTAGGGGATCTCGTCCCCGTTCACCTTGGCGACGATGGTCGCGCTGGTGACCGGCGCGCGGCCGATGAGCCCCGACATGTCGCCGAGGAGGAAGCCGCCGACGAAGGCGACGAACAGGAAGATCCAGATGTACTTCGCGATGCCCCGCATCTGTTGCAGCACGGACGAGAACCCTGAGGCTGACGGTGAAAGTCCCGCACGGAGGTAACCCTGAAACGTACCCGCCGATGCGACGTAAAATCAAGCGAGACGGGCACTTCTGAATTGACCGCCACGCTGGGGCGATGCTACTTTCCGACGCGGGCGCCGTCGCCCGAATCGTCCCGCCCTCGCGCCCCTCGGCATGCCCGATCTCGACCGTCTCGCCCCCCTCAAGGCTCGCTTCGACGCCCAGCCGATGCGCGGAGGCGCCCCGTATGCGGAGGGGCTCCGGCGGGCGGGGCGGCTCGGGGCCGCGGTCACGGTTATCCGTGAGGCCCTCCGGCGACACCCGCGCAACGTCTATGGCCTGGTGGTCCTGGCGCGCTGCCTGCGCGACCAGGGGGAGGCTGAGGCCGCGGGGATGGCGGTCCGCGAGGCCCTCGCCCTCGATCCCTCCGATCCGACCGTCCGCGACCTGGCGAGTCTGGTCGCGCGCGAGCCGAGCCTGGCCCCCCTCGTACCAGCCGACACCGATGGGTCGGCCCCAAAGGAGGCTCCCCCAGACACGACGGTTGCCGAGGCGGCCGTCCCCGCCCTCTTCGTGACGGAGACCATGGCGGAGCTCTATCTGCGCCAGGGGCTGCACGAGCGAGCGGTGGCGATCTACCGAGCGCTC
>CAIVJV010000345.1 GCA_903906325.1 uncultured Gemmatimonadota bacterium | reverse complement strand
TGCGGATCCCCGTCTTCCATGACGACCAGCACGGGACGGCGATCATCTCGGGGGCGGCCCTGCTCAACGCGCTCGAGGTCGTCGGGAAGTCGATCGAGACGGTCCGCGTCGTCTTCTCCGGCGCTGGTGCCGCGGCCATCTCCACGGCCGAACACTACGTCCGCCTCGGGGTGCGTCGCGAGCACGTCATCCTGTGCGACCGGCACGGGGTCATCCATCCCGGCCGCACCGAGGAGATGGACCCGTACAAGGCGCGCTTCGCCGCCGATACCCCCGCGCGTACGATCGCCGAGGCGCTCGACGGGGCGGACGTCTTCGTCGGCCTCTCGGTCGCCGGGGCGGTCACCGGGGCGATGATCGCTCGCATGGCCCCGCAGCCGATCATCTTCGCGCTCGCCAACCCGGTGCCGGAGATCCTCCCGCACGAGGTGCGCGCCGTGCGCGACGACGCCATCATCGCCACCGGCCGCTCCGATTATCCCAACCAGGTCAACAACGTCCTCGGCTTCCCCTTCATCTTCCGGGGGGCGCTCGATGCGCGCGCCACGCAGATCAACGAGGAGATGAAGATGGCGGCCACGCGCGCCCTCGCCGCGCTGGCCAAGGAGGATGTGCCAGAGAGTCTCGCAGCGCTCTACGGGCTGCGGCACGTGCGATTCGGGCCCGACTATCTGATCCCCTTCCCCTTCGATCCACGGGCCCTGCTGCGTGTGGCACCCGCCGTGGCCTGGGCCGCGGTCGCGAGCGGCGTCGCCCGCGAGATGATCGACCTCGACGAGTACCGCAACCAACTCGAGTCCCGGCTCGGGCGGGCCCGGGGGATCATGCGGGGCATCATGGCCCGCGCCCAGCAGGACCCGCGGCGCGTCGTGCTCCCGGAGGGCGAGGACCCGAAGGTCCTGCGCGCCGCGCAGCAGATCGTCGATGAGGCGATCGCCCACCCCATCCTGCTGGGGCGCACGGAGCGCGTGCGGGGGCTCGCCGAGGAGCTCGGGGTCCGCCTCGACGGGATCTCCATCGTCGAGCCGGGCACCGCCCCACACCGCGATCGCTATGCCCAGCTCCTCTGGGAGCGGCGGCAGCGCAAGGGCCTCTCCCTCGCCGAGGCGCAGCAGCGGATCGGTCGACCGACGACCTTCGGCGCGATGATGGTCGCCAGCGGGGATGCCGATGCGCTCGTCGGGGGCGTGGGCAAGCACTATCCGGAGACCATCCGGCCCGCCCTCGAGGTCATCGGCACGCACCCCGACGTCCGGCTCGCGGCGGGCTTCTATCTCCTCGTCTTCGAGAAGCACGTCGTCTTCTTCGGCGACACCACGGTCAACATCGACCCCACGGCGGAGCAGCTCGCCCAGATCGGCGCGGCGGCGGCCCGGTTGGCGCGCGTCTTCGGGATCACCCCGCGCATCGCGATGCTCTCCTTCTCCAACTTCGGCTCGGTGAAGCACCCCGAGGCGGAGAAGATGGCGGAGGCGGTCCGCCTCCTGCGCGCGCGGGAGCCCGAGCTCATCGTCGATGGCGAGATGCAGGCCGACACCGCCTTCAGCGAGCAGGTCCTCGCGAGTCGCTATCCCTTCTCGCGCCTCCGCGACGCGGCCAACGTCCTGATCTTCCCCAACCTGAGCGCGGGCAACATCGCCTACAAGCTCCTCTCCCAGCTGGGGGGCGCGACCGCCATCGGCCCGATCCTGGTCGGGATGCAGCACCCTGTACACGTCTTGGACCAGGGGGTCGACGTCCAGGAGATCGTCAACATGACCGCCGTCGCCGTTATCGACGCGCAGGAACAGACGCGCCGGTCCCCCTGATGGTCCTATAGGCCGGGGGGCCGGTCCTATCATATTTCAGGTTTCCCCTTTTCCTCCCTTCACCTTCCTCGACATGACCCCTTCGACCACCGCGCCGAGTCGCCAGAGCACCACCGGCCTGACCGCGCAGGGGCTGACCCCATCGGGCACCGTCCATTGGAATCTCGAGGCCCCCGACCTCATCCAGGCCGCGATCCGTCGCGGGGAGGGTGAGCTCGCCCACCTGGGGCCGTTCGTCGCCGTCACCTCCCCGCACACCGGCCGCTCGCCCAACGACAAGTTCGTCGTGAAGGAGCCCTCGACCGAGGCCGACGTCGATTGGGGGAAGGTGAACCAGCCGATCAGCGAGGCCCACTTCGCGGTGCTCCTCGCTGACGTGCAGGGGTACCTCGACGGCCTCGGTGAGCTCTTCGTCGAGGATCTCTACTGCGGCGCCGACGAGGCGTACCGCCTCTCCTGCCGCTACGTCACGCCGAACGCGTGGCATGCGAATTTCGTCCGGAACATGTTCATCCGGCCGGCGGTCGAGGCGCTGGCGGGCTTCGTCCCGAACTTCAGCATCCTGCATGCCCCGGAGTTCCAGGCCGACCCGGCGAGGCACGGCACGCGCACGGGGACCTTCATCGTCCTCAACCTCGCCAAGCGGATGATCCTCATCGGCGGGACGCGCTACGCCGGCGAGCTCAAGAAGTCGATGTTCACCGTGATGAACTACCTGCTCCCCAAGCAGGGCGTTCTCTCGATGCACTGCTCGGCCAACATCGGACCCGATGGGGATACCGCGCTCTTCTTCGGGCTCTCGGGCACCGGGAAGACGACGCTCTCCGCGGACCCGGAGCGCGGGCTCATCGGGGATGACGAACATGGGTGGAGCGCGAACGGCACCTTCAACTTCGAAGGGGGCTGCTACGCGAAGGTCATCAACCTCTCCCGCGAGCAGGAGCCCGACATCTTCGCCACCACCGAGATGTTCGGGACGATCCTCGAGAACGTCGTCCTTCACCCAGGGGACAAGCGCGTGGACTTCGCCAGCCAGGCGATCACCGAGAACACCCGCGCCTCGTATCCGCTCCACTACATCCGCAATCACGTCCCGAGCGGGAAGGGGGGCCATCCCAAGCACGTCGTCTTCCTGACGGCCGATGCCTTCGGGGTCCTCCCACCGATCGCCAAGCTCACCAAGGCGCAGGCGATGTACTACTTCCTCTCGGGGTACACGGCGAAGCTCGCCGGGACCGAGCGCGGTGTCACCGAGCCGCAGGCGACCTTCTCCGCCTGCTTCGGCGCCGTCTTCCTCGTCTGGCACCCGACCAAGTACGCCGAGATGCTCGGCGAGCTCCTGGACCGGCACGGGGCGCAGGTCTGGCTCGTGAACACGGGGTGGAGCGGTGGGGCGTACGGCGTGGGCTCTCGGATGAAGCTCTCCTACACCCGTGCGATGGTGCGCGCGGCGCTCGCCGGGAAGCTCGACACGGTGCCGGTCACCCCAGACCCGATCTTCGGGCTCCCGATCCCGCACGCGGTCGAAGGCGTGCCGAGCGAGATCCTGCAGCCGCGGAACACCTGGAAGGACGGCGCGGCGTATGACGCGCAGGCCACGAAGCTCGCCGGCATGTTCCAGGAGAACATCAAGAAGTTCGGCGAGGCCGTCTCCCCGGCCATCCGCGCGGCAGGCCCGAAGGGCTGATTGGCCACGCTCCGCGATCCGCTCTGGAACAACATCCGCGTCGAGGGGCCGTATCTCCGGCTCCTCGACGCGGCGCCATTCCAGCGGTTGCGCTACGTGCGCCAGCTCGGCTTGGCGCACCTGGTCTATCCGGGGGCGACGCACTCGCGCTTCGAGCACGCGCTCGGGGCCTTCCACCTCACGCGTCTCACCGTGCGCGCCCTGGAGGACGCGGGGGAACTCACGGAGGTGCCGACCCTCGATCGTCGGTTGGTCGAGGCCGCGGCGCTGCTGCACGACATCGGCCATTACCCGTTCTCCCATGCCCTCGAGGAGATCGGGGTCCCGCATCATGAGGACGTGGCGGCCGCCCTCCTCTGCGATGGGCCAGTGGCGTCCATCCTCCGCGAGGCCTTCGCCCCCGATGCACCGGAGCGCATCCTGGCCCTCGTGCGGGGTACGAGCGAGTCCCCGCTCCAAGGGCTGATCTCCGGGTCGATCGATCTCGACAAGACCGATTACCTCAAACGCGACGCCCTGATGTGCGGCGTCGCGTACGGGGAGATCGACGTGGAGCGCCTCCGCCACGCCCTCTGCATCGTGCGGGCCCCCGACACGGGCGCGCTCGCGGTCGGGATCCGGGAGAAGGGCCTCTCAGCCCTCGAGTCGCTCCTCTTCGCCAAGTACCAGATGTACCGCAACGTCTACTGGCAGCATGCGGTGCGGAGCGCGACGGCGATGTACAAGCGGCTCGTGGAGGAGGCGCTCCACTCCGGCCGCGTGCGCGCCGACACACTCGTCGGCTTCACGGACGAGGGGCTCCTCGATGCCCTCGCGATCGGGGGTGCCCCGCCCCTCCTCACGGCGATCCGGGAACGGCGGCTCTACAAGCGCGCCTGTGAGGCCCCGGCCGCCGAGCTCACCGGGATCGACCTCGAGTGGATCGCCGAGGACCGGGCACGGACCCGGGCGGCGGAGGACGCGCTCGCACGGACCCACGGGCTGGCGCCCGGGGAGCTCCTGATCGACTACCCGCGGAAGGAGCGCATGCTGGGGCTCGACCTCCCGCTCGTCACCCGGGACGGCGCGGTGCGCCGGCTCACCGACTCGGGGATCGCCGGCGCGATCAACCTCCCGATCCTCGCGGAGCAGCTCTATCAGTCGGCGCGCTGGTTGCGGGTCTTCACCGTGACCCGTCGCGTGATCCCCCGCGACACGGTGCTGGCCGCGCTCGCGGCGGCCTGACGCTCAGTCGATCGTGTGCGGCGGCGGCGCGGACCACGACCGCCCGTGCGCGTCGGCGAGCACCCGACCGATCCCGCGATAGAACTGCGCATCGGTCGGCTTCCCCTCGCCATCGAGCTGCATCGCGCAGCGCTCGATCGCGTAGAGGATGTTCCCCAGGTAGAGCTCGGCGAGCGCGCCGACGGTCTCCGGTGTGTCAGCCATCGGCGCCCTCATCGATCGCGACGACCTCGATCACGATCGCGGTGATGTTGTCCAATCCGCCGTGGCCGTTCGCCGCGTCGATCAGCGCATCGACCTTCCGCCCGGGCCCCGCGTTCGCCGCGAGGAGCCGCGCGATCTGCCCATCCTCGAGCATCCCCGTCAGCCCATCGGAGGCCACGAGGAAGAGGTCCCCCACCTGCACGGAACCGGAGAACACATCCACCTCCACCGCATCGGTCGAGCCCACGCAGCGGGTGATCACGTTGCTGTAGGGGTGATGCCGGGCCTGCTCGGGGGTGAGGACCCCGGCATCGACCTGCTCCTGCACGTAGGAGTGGTCCTTGGTGAGCTGCGTGAGCGTCCCTCCCCGCAGCAGATAGACCCGCGAGTCGCCGATCTGGCCGATCAGGAACCCGTGCGAGGAGACGACCAGCGCCGAGGCGGTCGTCCCCATCCCTTGCTTGTCCTGCTCCGCGAGCATGCGCCGGTAGATCTCGCGATTCGCCTCCTGGAGGCTCCCCGTCAGGACGGGGACGGCATCGGCATCATGCACCGACGCGACGGTGAGGAGGCGTTCCCCGACGATCCGCACCGCCATCTCGCTCGCGACCTCACCGGCGGCATGCCCCCCCATCCCATCGGCGACGATGAAGATGCCGCGGCGCGCATCGGCCTCGACGAAGAAGTTGTCCTCGTTCCCCGACCGCACGCGTCCCACGTCGGTCCGTGCCCCGATGCGCAGTTCCATCGACTCAGCGCCCGCCGCGGAGCATCGCGGCGACGAGATAGCCCGCGAGGCCCGAGCCAGCCACGACACCGATCACCAGGAGCCACCCGAGGAGGGCGCGGACGGCGGAGGGACGCGCCGCCACAGGCTCGATCCGGTAGACGCTCCCCCCGAAGGCGACCTGGTCCCCGAACTGGGCCAGCCGCTGTCCGATGACCGGGGCATCATTGACCGTCAGGGCCCCCGGTCCCGCCTCCGTGACGACGAACCCGTCCGCGGTCGGATCGACGAAGGCCACCGGGGCCGCGATACCCCGGAGCGTGATCTCGGCCCGAGCCCCCCCCGCGCTCACCCCACGGTCGGTGACGGGCACCCGCCGCCCCGAACCGATCTCGACCAGCTCCGCACGGATGGGAGCGCTCATCGGGTCGGCGCGGTGGGGGGCGTCATAAGAGAGGGAAGCTACGGACTCCGGCGGGGGAGCGGCAAGCGTCCGCGGGGCGCGCCGATCCGCACCGTGCGCCGTGCGCTCAGGGGTGCGTGGGAGCGGCGAGTGGGGCCTGCGGCTCGGTCCCGAGCTGGAGCCGATAGAGCCGCGCGTAGAGGCCGTCGGCCGCGAGCAGGGTCCGGTGGGTCCCGCGCTCCCGGACCTCCCCGTGGTGGAGCACCACGATCTCCGAGGCCCCCACGATGGTGCTCAACCGATGGGCGATGGCGATCGTCGTCCGCCCCTGCATGAGCGTGGCCACCCCCCGCTGGATCGCCGCCTCGATCTCGCTGTCGACGGCGCTCGTCGCCTCGTCGAGCAGGAGGAGGGCCGGGTCGGCGGCGATCGCCCGGGCGAAGGAGAGCAGCTGCCGCTCCCCGACGCTCAGGCTCGCCCCCCGCTCGCCCAGGCGATGGGCGTAGCCCTCGGGGAGCCGCGCGATCACCCGGTCCGCCCCCACCCGGGCCGCCGCCGCCCGCACCGCCGCATCGCTCACCGGGTTCCCCAGGCGGATGTTGGCCGCGACGTCGCCGGCGAAGAGGAAGATGTCCTGCTGCACGTAGCCGACGAGGCGGCGGAGGTCCTGCACGGGGATCTCGCGCAGGTCCCGCCCGTCGAGCAGGATCCGCCCGCGTTGCGGGTCGTAGAAGCGGAGTAGGAGACTCACGATGGTGCTCTTCCCCGCCCCGGTGTGCCCCACGAGGGCGAGGGTCTCCCCGGGCCGTACCGTGAACGAGACCCCCTTGAGCACCCAGGTGGTGGGCTCGGCGGCGTCCTCATACGCGAACCAGACCTCCTCGAACGTCACCGTCACCCCGCCGGTGCGCGTGGGCCGCGTCGGCGGCGCCGCCACCTCCTCCGTCCCCGGTGCCACGGGGGTGTCGAGGAGGCGGAAGATCCGTTCCGAGCTCGCCATCGCCTGCTGGAGCGTGTTGTACTTGTCCGAGAGGTCCTGGAGCGGCTGGTAGAAGCGCCGCGCGAGCTGCAGGAAGGCCGCCACCGTGCCCACGGTGAGCGCCCCTCCCGCGACGCGCGGGGCCGCCGACACGATCAGCGCCGCCAACGCGACCGTGGTGAGGAGCTCGATCGCGGGGAAGTAGAGCGCGTAGACGGTGATCGACTTGAGGTGCGCGGTGAGGTGCGCCCGATCGAGCGCGGCGAACCGGGCGATCTCCTCGCGCTCGCGACCGAAGAGCTGCACCACCCGCATCCCCGTCACCCGCTCCTGCAGGAAGGCGTTGATCGCCGCGAGATGCGTGCGGATGTCGCGATACGCCGCCCGGACCCGGACGCGGAACACCCGCGAGACCCAGAGGAGCCCCGGCACCACCAGATAGGCCGCGAGGGCGAGCCGCCAATCCACGAGCACCATCATCACGGTGATCGCCGCGAGGGTGAAGAGGTCGCCGATCCCGGCGACCACCCCCGAGGCGAAGAGCTCGTTCAACGACTCCACGTCGGACGTCACGCGGGTGACGAGCCGTCCCACCGGATTCTTGTCGAAGAAGGGGATCGGGAGCCGCTGGAGCCGGGCGAAGAGCTCGCGTCGGAGGTCATGCATCACCCGCTGCCCGAGGATCCCCGTGAGCAGCGTCTCGAGATACCCGCAGCACACCTGGAGGAGGAGCGCCCCCACCATGAGGAGGGCGGCGTGGCGGATCGCCGCCCCGTCCCCCGCGGGGATCGCCACGTCGATCACCCGCCGCGTGAGCAGGGGCGGGACGAGCTGCAGCGCCCCCGCGAGCATCAACACCAGCAGCGCCCCGACGACGAGCCCGACGTACGGGCGCACATAGCCGAACAGCCGGCGCGCCAGACGACCGTCGAAGGCGCGACCGACCAGCTCGTCGTCCGGCGCCATCACCCCCATGCCGATCCCCGCGCGCCGCGGCTCAGCGCGGGAACGCCGTCGCGTCGAGCCCCGGCACCACCCGCAGCGCGTTCTTGTAGTAGATCTTCTTCAAGACCTCGTCGGGGAGCTCGAGCCCGTACATCGCCCAGAAGGCGTGGTACTTCTTGTGATACGGGAAGTACTCGTCGCCCGACTCGAGCACGCGGAAATACGTCTTGTATTCCTCCGGCACCCAGGAGTCCTTCCCGAAGAGGATCCGGTCCTGGTACTTCACGAAGAACTGCCGCGCGAACTTGGGTTGCCGCGCCGGCTCGTAGATCACCGCGCCGAACTCGGTCACCATGTTCGGATAGCGGTCCATCAGGGCGGCGAGCCGGACGAGGTCCTGCCCATACCACCCGAGATGCGCGTTGATGAACGTCGTCTTGGGATGCTTGCGGAACACATCGTGCTGTTCCGCCATCAGCGGCTCGAACGCGGGGTTCTCCGGCACCGGGCGCCGGCGTCCCGGATAGAGCGTCAGCTCGAGCCACCGCTCGTTGCGCTCGTCGACCGGCTCGAAGAACATCGCCGGCTCCGCCGTGTGGATCAGCACCGGGATCCCGAGCGCGCCGGCCTTCGCCCAGACGGGATCGAACTTGGGATCGTTCGTCGGGAACCGCCGCCCCTGCGCGTCGCGCACGTCCATCCCGAGGTTCTTGAAGATCTTGAGCCCCTGGGCCCCCGCCTTGACGTCGCGCTCGAGCTGCGCCGCGGCCTTCTCCCCCCAGTCGGGCGCGTCGATCCCGCGGAAATCGAGGTTCGCGAAGACCACGAAGCGCCCCGCCTGCTTGGTCCGATACGTCCGCACCTTCTCGGCGAGGGCCTCCCCCGTCCCCCCGCTCAGATCGACCATGATCCGGAGGTTGAGCGCGTTCATCTGCCCGACGAGCGAGTCGACCCCCGCGACGGTCCGCCGCGGCTGGTGGTTGTGGATGTCGATGAAGGGGAACTTGGCCCGGAGGATCTCGGCGCCAGGCACCTTCAACGTCGACTTGGGATCGTATGCCTCGAAGCTCATGACGGGGCGGTCGGCCGGCGGACGCTGTTGGGCGGTCGCCGGGGCGACGACGAGGGCGAGCGCGGTCGTCGCGCGGACCACGCGACGGGAGAGGAGGGACGACGGCATCACGGACTCCACGGAGTGACGGGGGGACTGCTCGCAAGCTCGCATCGGCAGGGGGAGAGGCGCCACCCCTCGCGACCCCTCCCCTTACCTTTCCCCACCCATGAAGGACCGCATCGTCATCCGCGGGGCTCGGCTCCACAACCTCAAAGGCCTCGACCTCGACTTCCCGCGCCGGGCGATCACCGTCGTCACGGGGCCGTCGGGGTCGGGGAAGTCCTCGCTCGCCTTCGACACCATCTACGCCGAAGGCCAGCGCCGCTATGTGGAGTCCCTCTCGGCGTACGCCCGGCAGTTCCTCGAGCGGATGCCGAAGCCCGACGTCGACCGGATCGAGGGACTCTCCCCCGCCGTCGCGATCGAGCAGAAGAACCCGACGCGGACCTCGCGCTCCACGGTAGGCACGGCGACCGAGATCTACGACTATCTGCGGCTCCTCTGGGCCCGGGTCGGCCACACCCACTGCCCGACCTGCGATCGGGTGCTCCGCCCCGAGTCGGCGGAGCGGGTGGCCGAGCAGCTGCTCGCCCTCCCGGCGGGGACCCGGCTCCACATCGCCTTCCCCTTCGCGCGGTCGTCCAAGCTCACCCACGCGCAGATCGTCTCACATCTCAAGGCGAAGGGCTTCGTGCGCGTCCTCGTCGACGAGGCGGTCTTCCACCTGGATGACCTCGCGACGGCGACGCCGAATCTCGCGAAGGCGAAGTCGCTCGCCGTCGTGACCGACCGACTCGCGATCGCGGCGGAGGGGCGCGCGCGCCTCGTCGAGGCGCTCGAGACGGCGTTCGCGGAGGGGGACGGCGATGCCCTCGTGCTGATCGGCGATGGCGCGGCGGGCGATGCCACGGTGCGGCGGTTCACCACCGCCTTCCGCTGCCCGGATGATGGCTCCGTGGCCCCCGCCCCGACCCCGCAGCTCTTCTCGTTCAACAATCCGCGCGGGGCGTGCGGCACCTGCAATGGCTTCGGTGCGACCCTCGAGTATGACGAGGCGCTGATCGTCCCCTATCCCGAGCGATCGCTCCGCGAGGGCGCGCTGCATCCGTGGACGATGCCCCGCTACGAAGGGAAACGGCGGGCGCTGGCGGAGTTCGCGAAGAAGGAGGGGATCCCGCTCGACCGCCCCTGGCAGACGCTGACGAAGGCGCAGCGCGAGCGTCTCCTGCGGGGCAAGGCCAAGGGGTACGTGGGGATCTTCCCCTTCCTCGATGCGCTCGAGCCCAAGAAGTACAAGCAGTACATCCGTGTCTTCCTGCGGCAGTATCAGACGGCGCAGACCTGCACGAGTTGCGAGGGCACCAAGCTCCAACCCGCCGCGCGCCAGGTGCGGGTGGGGGGGGAGACCATCGCCGCGGTGGCGGCGAAGCCCGTCGGCGCCCTGCGCCCCTGGATCGATGCGCTCACCCTCTCGGAACAGGAGAGCGCGATCGCGGGGCATATCCTCCGCGAGGCCCGCGACCGCATCGCCTTCCTCTGCGATGTGGGGCTCACCTATCTCTCGCTCGACCGGGCGACGCGCACCCTCTCCGGCGGTGAGGCACAGCGCATCGGCCTCGCCAACTCGTTGGGGGCGCGGCTCGTCGACACGCTCTACGTGCTCGACGAACCGAGCATCGGGCTCCATGCGCGCGATCTCGATCGCCTCCTGGGATTGCTCGCCCGTCTTCGCGACGGCGGGAACACCGTCCTGATGGTGGAGCACGACCTCGAGGCGATGCGGATGAGCGACTGGATGCTCGAGCTCGGGCCCGGCGCGGGGACGCATGGCGGCGAACTCGTCTTCAGCGGGCCGACCTCCCGCGCCGCCGACTCCCCGCTCACGGGGCAGTATCTCACCGGCGCGCGCACCATCCCCCGCCCCGAGACGCGCCGCCGCGCGGGACCACAGTGGCTCACCATCAGCGGCGCACGGGCCCACAATCTGCGCGACGTCACGGCGAGGATCCCGCTGCGGACGTTGACCGTCGTCACCGGCGTCTCGGGCTCGGGGAAGAGCACGCTCGTCCACGACATCCTCTACCGCGCCCTCGAACATCGTCTCACCGGGGAGCACACCGCGCGCCAACACCTCGGGGAGACGGTCGGTCACTACGAGCGCCTCGACGGCGCCGAGCTGCTGGACGAGGTGGTGCTGATCGATCAGGAGCCGATCGGGCGTTCCCCGCGCTCCAACCCCGTGACGTACGTGAAGGCGTTCGACGAGATCCGGAAGCTCTTCGCCGACCTCCCGCTCGCCCGACAGCGGCGCTATACCGCGGGGACCTTCTCGTTCAACGTGGCGGGCGGGCGGTGCGATGCGTGTGAAGGCGCCGGCGCGCTCGAGGTCGAGATGGTCTTCATGGCCGATGTCTTCGTCCCCTGCGAGAGCTGCGGCGGCACGCGCTACAAGCCGGAGGTGCTCGACGTCACCTATCTCGGCAAGCGCATCACCGACGTGCTCGAGATGACGATCGACGAGGCGATCCGCTTCTTCCCCCACGAGGAGAAGCTGGGACAGGCCCTGTGGCAGGTGCAGCAGGTCGGGCTCGGTTATCTCCGCCTCGGACAACCGGCGACCACGCTCTCCGGGGGCGAGGCGCAGCGCCTCAAGGTCGCGCGGGAGCTCGCGCTCGCGGCCAAGCAGCAGGGGCGGAAGCTCTATCTGCTCGATGAGCCGACCACGGGGCTTCATGCGCGGGACATCGAGGTCCTCTGCGACGTGCTCGACCGCCTGGTCGAGGCGGGCCACACCGTCGTGCTGATCGAGCACAATCTGGATGTGATCGCGCGTGCCGACTGGCTGATCGACATGGGACCCGAGGGGGGTGAGGCCGGCGGCACGGTCGTCGCGATGGGGACCCCGGAGGCGATCACGCAGGTGGCGGCCTCACACACCGGTCGGTTCCTCGCCCCGTTGCTCGGGGCGGCCGCTCCCGCGACGACGCCGGCACCAACGCGAGGCCGCCGCAACCACCCCCGCTAGGATGTCACGCGCGCCTACCAGACGCGCGTGACGCCAAGCCGGTCGAAGATGATCTCGTTGGAGACGAGGGCGAGCTTCTCCTCGCGCGCCTGCGCCACCAGCATCCGGTCGAAGGGATCGCGGTGCTCGTGCGAGAGGGCCCCCGCGACCTGCGCCTGCTCGAGGGTGATCGGCAGCGGCGTGAACCCCTGCCGACGCACCTCCCGTGCGAAGTCGACGGCGAGCGGCCCCGCCATCGGCAACTTCCCGAGCCGATGCTTGGTGGTCACCTCCCACGCGGACGCCGCGCTCACGAAGACATCGTGCCGCTGATCCGAGATGGTGCGACGCGCCGTGACGGAGAGCTGCCGATCGCCGGCCAGCCACCAGAGGAGGGCGTGGGTATCGAGGAGGATCCGCACGCTCACCCCTCCCAGGGGTCCAGCTCGCCCTCGGGGAGCGGCTCGAAGAAGGCGGCGGGGACCTCGACCTGACCCGCAAGCGCCCCGAAGACCCGCGCGGGCGCGGCATGCAGCCCCACGAGCCGTGCCGCGGGGACCTTCCCCCGCATGATGATGATCTCCTCCCCGGCCTCGACGTCGGCGACGAGCTGGGAGAGGGTGGACTTGGCTTTGTGCATGGTGACGGTTTTCATGGAAGGCTCCTGTTAGCTAGTCAATTTAGCTAGTCAGAGCCCTCGTGCAAGTCCATCCGACGAAACCCACGCGGGAGATCATCACCGATCCAGCCCAGGCCACGCCGCATCATCGCACGCCCCTCCGGGTTGAAGCACCTCCTGCGCCTCACTAGCTTTCCGGATTCCGGCCGCGTAGCTCAGCTGGTAGAGCAGGTGACTGTTAATCACCGGGTCACAGGTTCGAGTCCTGTCGCGGTCGCTTCCTGACGAGAGCCCCAGCGCGCGCTGCGTGCGGGGCTCTCGGGCGTTCTCGGAACGGCCCACGCGCATGTCTCGTTCGCTCGATATGTCCTCCTCACTCCGCGCCACTGGCGCCTACGTCATCCTCGGCGCCGCGGGCGGCATCGGCTCCCGCCTCGCGGAGGCGCTCGCGGCCGATGGCGCCACGCTCGTCCTCGCGGGCCGCACCCTCGATCGTCTCACCCCCCTCGCAACCGCCCTCGGCGCCGAGGCGCAGGCGGTGGAGGCCTCCGATTTCGCGGCCGTGGAGGCCCTCGTCGCCGAAGCGAAAGCGAGGCATGGGCGGGTTGCCGGGATCGTGAACGCCGTCGGGTCGATCCTCCTCAAGCCGGCCCATCTCACCTCCGAGGCAGAGCTCGCCGAGACGCTCCGGCTCAATGTGCAGACGGCGTTCGCCGCGGTGCGCGCGGCCGGTCGCGTGATGACCGATGGCGGGAGTGTGCTGCTCTTCTCGAGCGCCGCCTCGGAGACCGGGCTCCCGAACCACGAGGCGATCGCCGCCGCCAAGGGGGCGGTGTCCGGTCTGGTGCGGAGCGCGGCGGCCACCTATGCGTCACGCCAGCTGCGCGTGAACGCGCTCGCGCCGGGATTGGTGGCGACCCCGCTCGCGGCGCGGATCACCGGGAACCCCGCCTCCCTCGCCGCCTCGGTGGCGATGCACCCCGCGGGACGGATCGGGACCCCCGACGATCTCGTCGCGCCCGCGCGCTGGCTCCTCGACCCCGCGAGCGACTGGGTCACCGGCCAGGTGATCCCGGTGGACGGGGGGATGTCGCGACTCAAGGCCCCGGCACGGTAGGTCGGATGGGGCCACGACCCGCCATATTTCAGCCATGACCGCCTCCGCCTCGCCCCTCGTCGGCGTCATCATGGGTTCCAAGACCGACTACGAGACCCTGAGCGCCGCCTGCGACCTTCTCACAGAGCTCGAGATCCCCTTCGAGGCGAAGGTCGTCTCGGCGCACCGGACGCCGGATGAGATGTTCGCGTACGCGGAGGCCGCCGAGGGCCGAGGGCTCCTCGCGATCATCGCCGGCGCCGGCGGCGCGGCCCACCTCCCGGGGATGGTCGCCTCCAAGACGCTCGTCCCCGTGCTCGGTGTCCCGGTGAACGTCACCGCCCTCAACGGGATCGACGCGCTCCTCTCGATCGTGCAGATGCCCGCCGGGGTCCCCGTGGGGACGCTCGCCATCGGGAAGCCGGGCGCGACGAATGCCGCCGTGCTCGCCGCCGAGATCGTCGGGGCGCATCATCCCGCGGTGCGCGAGCGGCTCCGTGTCTGGCGGGCCACGCGCGCCGACACCGTGCGCGCACAGACCCTCCCATGACGCCGGCGCCCGTCCCGCCGGGCGCGACCCTCGGCTTCCTCGGCGGTGGTCAACTCGGCCGCATGACCGCGATGGCCGCGCGCACGATGGGCTACGACGTGCGCGTCCTCGACCCCGAGCGCGACTGCCCGGCCCGCCCCGTCGCCTCGCACGTGATCACCGCGCCCTGGGCCGACGCCGGCGCCGCAGCCGAACTCGCGCGTGGGTGTGCGGCGGTGACCCTCGAGATCGAACAGATCCCGCGCGCCTCACTCGAGGCGGTGGGGGCGATCGCCCCGCTCCATCCGGGCGTCGAGTCGGTGGTGATCGTGCAGGAGCGCGCGCGGCAGAAGGAGTGGTTGCTCGCGAACGGATTCCCCCTCGGGCCGTTCCGCACCGTGCGGGACGCGGCGAGCGCGGGCACGGCGGTCGCCGAGCTCGGCCGCTCGATCGTGAAGAGTGCGATGGGGGGCTACGACGGGCGGGGACAGATCCGCGTGCGCACCGCGACGGAGGGCGTGACCGCCTTCGAGTCGCTCCGCGCCCCGGTCTGTGTGGTCGAGGCCTTCCTCGACATCGCGACGGAGATCAGCGTGCTCGTCGCACGCCGCGCCGATGGTGCGATGGTCGCTTACCCGACGTCACGGAACTTCCACACGGATGGGGTCCTCACGTGGGCGGTGACGCCGTCGGGCGTCGATGCCACGCGCGAGACCCAGGCGACCACGCTCGCGCAGGGGATCGCTGAGCGCCTCGGCATCGTCGGGCTCCTCGCGACGGAGATGTTCGTGTTGCGCGATGGGACCCTGCTCGTGAACGAGCTCGCACCCCGCCCCCATAACACCTATCACCACTCGGAGCGCGCCCACCCGACGAGCCAGTTCGAGCAGCTCGTCCGGGCGATCACCGGGCTTCCCCTCGGCGCCACCGCGGTGGTGCGGCCGGCCGCGATCCACAACCTCCTCGGGGATCTCTGGGCGGAGGGCGCGCCCGATTTCACCCGCGCGCTGGCGATTCCCGGGGTCCGCGTGCATCTGTACGGGAAGCACGAGGCCCGTCCCGGCCGGAAGATGGGCCACCTCTCGGCGGATGGGGCGACGCCGGAGGAGGCGCTCGACCGGGTCTGCGCGGCGTATCGCACCCTGACCGTCTGACGGGAGGCTCGACCATGGCGACTCCGCGACCGCACTTCCGCGAGCTCACCCGCGAGGAATCCCTCGCGCTCCTGGCGCGCAATCAGGTGGGACGTCTGGCGTTCGCGCATCGGGACCGGATCGATATCGAGCCCCTGCATTACACGTATGCCGATGGCTGGCTCTACGGCCGGACCACGCCGGGCGCGAAGCTCGAGGCGATCGCGCATCATCGGTGGGTCGCCTTCGAAGTCGATGAGATCGAGGCACGGTTCGATTGGCGCTCGGTCGTGGTGAAGGGCGCGATCTATCTGCTCCGTGCCGATGGCAGTGACGCCGAGCGTGCGCAGTATGCGGAGGGGGTGACGCGGGTGCGCGCGGTGGTCCCCGAGGCCTTCACCCCCGACGATCCCCTCCCGGAGCGGGCGATCCTGTTCCGGATCCATATCGACGACCTGACCGGTCGCGCCGCGACCACGCGGTAGGCTCCGTGCCGATCGTTCCCCTCTACGGTCACGAGACGACGCAGGCGCGCCTGGCCGATCTGGCCGATCGCGGGGCGCTCCCCGCGAGTCTCCTCCTACAGGGACCGCCGGGGATCGGCAAGCAGCGGCTCGCGCTCTGGCTCGGGCAGCGGTTGCTCTGTGAGGCGCCCCAGGGTCCCTGCGGCACCTGTGCCCAGTGCCGACTGTCGGGCGACCTCCAGCATCCTGACCTGCGGTGGTTCTTCCCG
>CAIVJV010000344.1 GCA_903906325.1 uncultured Gemmatimonadota bacterium | reverse complement strand
TAGGCGCTCCGCTCGGCGAACGCCGGCATCCGGCGCAGCAACGCGTCGCCTGGCGCCCCTTGCAAGAGGAACATCGGGATGAAGGTCCCGACGAGGAGCAACTTGTCGGCGAGCGGGTCGAGGATCTTGCCGAGGTCGGTGATGAGGCCGCGCTCGCGTGCGAACTTCCCGTCGTAGTGGTCGGAGATCGCCGTCACCAGATAGAGCACGAAGGCGAAGGTCCGCACCCCGACGGAAGGAATGAACGGCAACGCCGCGAGGATCGGGGCGGCGGCGATGCGCGCGGCGGAGATCGTGTTCGGGAGATTCATCGGATCAGATCGTCCGCCGGGCGGCGAGCGCCTGGACGATCGTCCCCCCATCGGCTTACTCGAGATCGCTCCCCATGGGGAGACCGCGGGCGAGTCGACTCACGGTCACGCCCGATGAGCGGAGTTGGTCCGAGAGGTAGAGGGCGGTCGCATCCCCCTCGAGCGTCGGGTTGGTGGCGACGATCACCTCACGCGCCCCGGTCTGCGCCACGCGCGAGACGAGCGGGGCGATGGTCAGCTGCGAGGGACCGATCCCATCGAGCGGGGCGAGACGCCCGCCGAGCACGTGATAGACCCCGCGATACTCCCCGGTCCGTTCGATCGTCGCGATGTCCGACGCCTCCTCGACCACGCAGATCAGCGCTCGATCCCGCCGTGGGTCGGCACAGATCGCACACTGCGCCGCCTCCGTGAGGTTGAAGCAGGTGTCGCAGGGGCGTACCCGCTCCACGAGCGCGACCAACGCCTCCGCCAACCTGCGGCTCTGCGCCGCCGGCTGACGTAACAGATGGTAGGTCAGCCGCATCGCCGACTTCCGACCGATGGTCGGGAGCCGCGAGAGTTCGGTGATCAGCTCGTCGATCGCCGACACGCGATCAGAACGGGAGCTTGAAGGGGAGGCCACCCAACCCGAGCCCCCCCGCGACCTTCTGCATCTCCTGCTCCGCGAGCGCGCGCGCCTTGCGCTGCGCCTCCTGCGTGGCGACGGCGACGAGGTCCTCGAGCATCTCCACATCGGCGGGGTTCACCACCGTCGGGTCGATCGCGACCCGCTTCACCGTACCGCGGCCATCGGTCTCGACGGTCACGAGCCCGCCTCCGGCGCTCCCCGTCACCGAGAGCCGCTGCAGCGCCTCCTGGGTCTCCTGCACCTTCCCCATCATCTCTTTCGCCTGCGACATCATCTTCAGGAAGTCCATCGGTCGCTCAATCCAGGAGTTCGAGGTCGAGCGCCTCGACGGCGGCGTCGAGGAGCGGGGACTGCTTGCGGAGCATCGCCATCCGATCGGCCTTCACCGCCCCTTCGTTGAGACGACGTGGCGCCTGATCCACCGCTGGGGCCTCGACCTGGACCCGGACCGCCTGCACGCCATCGAAGCGCTGCCGGATGGCGGCGAGCACCGTGGCCGCCCCGCCGGCGATGAGCTCGGCATGCGCCTCCGAGGAGACCGTGAGGGTCACCGTCCCACCGGCGGTCACCGCCGAGGGCGTCGCATGGGCCAAGGTGCTCGAGAGCATCAGCGCCCCGTGCTCCCCGTGGACCGCATCGGTGATCGCCTCCCAGTGCTCCACGAGGCGATTCAGGTCCAACGCGATGCGCGGCCCCGCGACCGACCCGGCCCGGTCGGCGACGACCGGCGCCGCGGACACCGCCGGGGCCGGGGGCGCGGCCCGCCGACCGGAGG
>CAIVJV010000343.1 GCA_903906325.1 uncultured Gemmatimonadota bacterium | reverse complement strand
CGGACGCAGCAGTAGTCGAACTCCACCCCTTGCCCGATGCGATTGGGCCCCGACCCGAGGATGATCACCGACTTCCGACCGGTGCGTGGGGCCTCCGACTCCTCGTCGTAACTCGAGTAGAGATAGGGCGTGTTCGAGGGGAACTCCCCGGCGCAGGTATCGACCATCTTGTAGCTCGGCCGCACCCCCAGCGCCCACCGCCGGGCGCGCGCCGCGCCCTCGGTCTCCTGTCGCATCACCGCCAACTGCCGATCGGAGAACCCCATCCGCTTCATCCGGCGGAGGCTCGTCGCATCGACCTCGGCGAGGGCCGCGTAGGCGCGCTCCGCCTCGACCAACTCCTCGAACTGCCGGAGGAACCAGGGATCGACCCCGGTACGGCGATGCAGCTCGTCGATCGACATCCCGTGCAGGAGGGCGCGCTTGATCTGGAAGACCCGCTCCGGGACCGGCTTCGCCAGCGCCTGCTCCACGGCCGCGAGGGAGTCATCGGCGACGCGGTCGTCGACCGGCCGCTCCCCGACCACCCAGCCGGCGCGGCCCGTCTCGAGGGCGCGGAGCCCCTTCTGGAATGCCTCCTTGAAGGTGCGGCCGATCGCCATCGACTCGCCCACCGACTTCATCTGCGTCGTGAGGACCGGGTCGGCACCGGGGAACTTCTCGAAGGCGAAGCGCGGGACCTTCACCACCACATAGTCGAGGACCGGCTCGAAGCTCGCTGGCGTCGTCTTGGTGATGTCGTTCGGGATCTCATCGAGGCGATACCCCACCGCGAGCTTGGTCCCGATGCGCGCGATCGCGAACCCCGTCGCCTTGGAGGCGAGCGCCGAGGAGCGCGAGACGCGCGGGTTCATCTCGATGACGACCATCTCCCCGTTCGCGGGGTTCACCGCGAACTGGATGTTGCATCCGCCGGCAGCGACCCCGATCTCCCGAATCACCTTGAGGGCGGCGTCGCGCATCACCTGATACTCGCGATCGGAGAGGGTCATCGCCGGGGCACAGGTGATCGAGTCGCCGGTGTGGACCCCCATCGGATCGATGTTCTCGATCGAGCAGATGATGACCACGTTGTCCGCCGAATCGCGCATCACCTCGAGCTCGTACTCCTTCCAGCCGAGCAGCGAGCGCTCGATGAGCACCTGCGAGATCGGGGATTCGGCGAGCCCGCGCTTCACGATCCGCTCGTATTCCTCGCGGTTGTAGGCGATCCCACCGCCCGAGCCGCCGAGGGTGAAGGCGGGGCGGATGATCGCGGGGAACCCCGTCCACTCCGCGATCTCGAGCGCCTCCTCCCAGGTGGTCGCGATCCGTCCCTGCGGGCACCGGAGGCCGATGCGCTCCATCGCCTCGCCGAAGAGCTTCCGGTCCTCGGCCACCGCGATCGCGCGCGCATTGGCCCCGATGAGCTCGACGCCGTACTTCTCGAGCACCCCGCGCTCGTGGAGGGTCATCGCCACGTTGAGCGCGGTCTGTCCTCCCATCGTGGGGAGGAGCGCGTCGGGGCGCTCCCGCGCGATGATCAGCTCCACGAACTCCGGGGTGACCGGCTCGATGTACGTCCGATCCGCAAGCTCGGGATCGGTCATGATCGTCGCGGGGTTGGAGTTCACGAGGATCACCTCGTACCCCTCCTCGCGGAGCGCCTTCGCCGCCTGCGTGCCGGAATAGTCGAACTCGGCCCCCTGCCCGATGACGATAGGGCCGGAACCGATGAGG
>CAIVJV010000342.1 GCA_903906325.1 uncultured Gemmatimonadota bacterium | reverse complement strand
TCATGACGTCCGAGGCGACGGGCGTCCCCGTGGTGCTCCTGCACCACCTCAAGCACAACAAGGTGCTACACGAGACGGTGATCCTCCTCTCGATCCTCACCGACGACATCCCCGAGGTCCCCAAGGCGCAGCGCACGAAGATCGAGGCGTTGGGCCAGGGCTTCTTCCGGGCGACCGCGCACTATGGCTTCATGGAGTCGGCGGATGTGAAGGAGGTCGTCCAGCAATGCCGCGATGCCGGTGTGGCCGCGCGGCCGCTCGACACGAGCTACTACCTCGGACGCGAGCAGTTGATCCCGCGCCGTGGCCCGTGGAAGAAGCACGGCCTCTCTATGTGGATCTTCCGCAAACAGCTCTTCGCCTTCATGTCGCGGAACGCCCGCTCCGCGACGCAGTACTTCCAGCTCCCCCCCAATCGCGTGGTGGAGCTGGGCACGCAGCTCGAGTTCTAGTCGTCCCCGGGCCCGCCGTGGCCCCTCATCATCCGGAGTCTCTGATGCGCCGTCTCCCCGCCGCGCGTGCGGCCCTCGCGTCCCTCGGTACGCTCCTCCCCACGCTTCTCCTCACGCTCCTCGCCACGCCGCTGGCCCCGGCGATGGCGCAGGGCCGGATGCCGGTCGATTCGCTCCGGGACGATCGGAACTTCTCCTTCTACAGCGGCCCGTATCGCGCCGGCATCCCCCGCCCCGAGACGATCCTCGGCTACGCGGTCGGCACCTGGCATACGCAGTATCACCTGCAGGAGCGGGTGCTCCTCGGGATCACCGACGCCGCCAAGGATCGCGTGCGCGTCGAGGAGATCGGCGTCTCGAACGAGCGGCGCACCATGCGCATCTACCTCGTCTCGGCGCCGGAGAACATCGCGCGCTTGGACGCGATCCGCGCCGACCTCGACCAGATCGCTGACCCGCGCGGGCTCTCGCAGACCCAGATCGATGCGCTCGTCGCGCGCACGCCCGCCGTCGTCTGGTTCTCCGGCTCGGTCCATGGCGACGAGGTCCCGGGGTTCGAGGCCTCGATGCAGCTGCTCTACCACCTCGCGGCCACCGAGGACCCCGCGACCGTCGCACTCCTCAAGAACGCCGTCGTCGTGATCAACCCGAGTTCGAATCCCGACGGCCATGAGCGCTTCGCCACCTGGAGCAACTCCATCGCGGTGGGGAGCCCCGAGCGCCTCGCCTTGGAGCAACAGCGGAATCAGCCCTGGTCGATCGCCGGCCGCTTCAATCACTACCGGTTCGACATGAACCGCGACCTGATGGCGATGACGCAGCGGGAGGTGCAGCATATCGTCGGCGGGCTCCTCCGCTGGCATCCGATGGTCGTCGCCGACCTGCATGGCTACACCAGCACCTACTACATGGCCCCGCCGGCGCGCCCGGTGAACCAGAACATCTCGGGGTGGCCCTTCAGCTGGGGGGAGCGAATCGGGCGTGGGAACGCCGCCGCCTTCGATCAGCGCGGGTGGCTCTACTTCGTGCGCGACGCCTTCGATCTCTACTACCCGGGCTACTACGACTCGTGGCCGAGCCTCACCGGCGCGATGGGGACCACCTACGAGACCGACGGCGGGCCCGCGCTCCTCAAGCGTCGCGAGGATGGCACCCTCCTCTCCCTCCGCGATGGGATCGCCAAGCACTACGTGGCCGCCCTCGCGACCTTCGAGACCTCGGCCAAGGGCGCGCGCGAGATGGTGCGCGACTACGCCGCCTTCCGGCAGAAGGCGATCGCCGATGGCCGCGCGGGGACGATGAAGCGCGTCGTCCTCCTCCCGGGGAACGACCCGGCGCGGGCCGCGGAGCTCGCGGCGGCGCTGCTGCGTCATGGGATCGAGGTCACGCGAACCACGGCGCCGTTCTCGAGCGCGAAGGCGCGCAGCTATGCCACCGACGCGGTGGGCGCGCGCACCTTCCCCGCTGGCGCCTACGTGATCGACCTCGCACAGCCGCAGGGCCGCGTGGCGAAGGCGGTGTTGGAGCCCGATCCCGAGCTCGATCCGACCTTCGCCAAGGAACAGCTCGCCCGCTTCGAGCGGAACAAGAGCCGCCCGGGGGATGGGAGCCAGGACGAAGGATTCGAGTTCTATGACATCTCCGCCTGGGCGCTCCCGGTGGCGTTCGGGGTCGAGGCGTTCTGGACCGAGGACGCGCCGGCCATGACTGGTGCCCTCCTCTCCCGGACCGGTGGCACCCTGCTCAACGGGGAGCGGCTCCCACATGCGATCACCGGCGGGATCATCGAGGGGCGCAACGCCACCTCGGCCTTCCTCTGGAAGAACGACCGCAACGGCGCGGGGAAGCTCGCGGCGCAGCTCCTGCAGGAGGGGTATCGGATCGCGATCGCCTCCAAGCCGATCCAGACCGGGACCACCACCTGGCCGCGTGGCACCTGGGTCGCGCGTGTCTCGCGCAATGACGCGACCCTCGCTGACCGCATCCAGGCACTCGCCGAGGCATCGGGGGTGGAGGTGCGCGGGGTGACCACCGCCTTCCCCGATGCCGCGCAGTACGGCACCGGCTCCGCCGAGGTCGTCTCACTCGAGGCCCCACGCATCGCCGTCGTCGGCAACGAGGGGATCTCGCAGACCAGCTATGGCGCCATCTGGTGGAGCTTGGAGCAGCGCTATGGGATCCGCTTCACCCCGATCGGCGTCGATGCGCTCAACGGCGATCTCTCCGCCTTCAACGTGATCCTCGTCCCGAGCGGCGGCCTCGGCCGACTCGGCAAGGGAGAGAACCTCAAGCGGTGGGTCCAGAACGGTGGGGCGCTGGTCACCTTCGGTGGGGCCACGCGCTGGGCGATGGGGAAGGAGGTCGGACTCACGAGCGCCCGTTCGATCGACTGCCCCGATAAAGAGGCCAAGTCTGCCGCCGCCCCGACCGCGCCCCTCGACTCCCTCCGCGCCGCCGCGAGCCCGAGTGCCTGCGAGTCCCGTCTCGCCGATCTCCCGGGGAGCCACTTTGACGTGGTGCTCGACCTCACGCATTGGGTCACGCTCGGGATGGAGCAGCAGCGGATGACGGTGCTCGTGAGTGGGAGCGAGGCCTACGGGCTCTCGACCGAGGGGGGCAATGTCGCCGTCTTCCCCACCACGGGGCCGCTGCGACGCGCCGGCTTCACCTTCCCGGAGAACAGCGAGAAGCTCCTCCGCGGAAGCAGCTTCATCGTGCAGGAGCGCGTGGGGCGCGGGAATGTGGTGATGTTCACCAACGACCCGATGTTCCGTGGGTGGTGGCGCGCGATGGACCGCCTCGTGCTGAACGCGATGCTGTTGGGAACGGCGTTCTGAACGGCGCGGATCAGGGCTTCCGCGGTGGCGGTGGGCCGTTCCGCGTCCAGATGACGACGACGCCACACCCCGCATCGGTCCCCGCGAACTCCCCGGGGACGTCCGACGCGCCGGCGTAGACCTCGATCCCCTCGATGTCGCGCACGGCGACGTTCGGGCCGAAGAAGTTATCGGGGCGCCCATCGACGATGTACTGCGGATAGCAGCCGGGCAGGGCTCGGGCCATGCGGACGAGGCAGCCACGGCTCCCGCCGCACTCGATCGCCACCCCCCGAAGCCCTCGCACCGCATCGACGAGACTGTTGTAGGCACGCTCCTCTATCACCTCGCGCGTCACATACTGTCCGCGCCCGGTCTTGAGCCGCCGCTCGAAGTCCTCATAGCGGACCCCACGTGAGGGCTCTGCCGTGACCTCCGCGGCGGGGAGGCGTTGGACCTTCGCGGTCGAGTCTCCGGCAGCCACCTCGGCGCTGGCTGCCTCGAGTTCGAAGCGTTGGACCATGGTCTCCCCCTTCGCGAGGGCGAGGACCACGGAAGTGCGCGGGTACCCCGGCGCGGTGAAGAAGAAGCGGATGACCCCTGAGGGGATCTCCCGCAGCTCGAAGACCCCGATCGAATCGGTGGTCGCATAGCGCCCGGTGGCGGCGATCACCACCCGCACCCCGCTGACGGGCTGCTGCGTCGCCGCATCGGTGACCACGCCCTTGAGGGTGGCGAACGCCGCCTGTGCGCCCAGGGGGGCGCCAGATGGGGCTGCCAGGGCCGCGAGGAGCGACGCGAAGGCGACCACGTGGGGCCAGCCGGTCCGACGACAGGGCTTCGTCATCTCTCAAGGATAGGGGTGAAACGACCGAGGGGGAACGCCGATCGGCGTTCCCCCTCGGTCCTCAGCGATCTGACCCCGTGGGATCAGGGAGGGGTCGGGGAGTTCGGGGTGGCACCGCCCCAGGTGTAGAGGGGCTGCCCGAAGACACCGAGCTCCTTGGCGGGCACCGGCATCTCGCGCGGGGTCCCGGTCACGAGCCCATCCACACGCCGGCGATAGTAGTACGGCGCCGCACCGAGCCCGAGGAGCTCGATCTCCATCTCGTAGCGGAGCTTGGTGCGGAGGCCGGCCTGGCCATCGCCCGCCGCGGCGGCGGCGAGCCCGCCGCGCCCGACGCGGGTGTTGTTGATCTTGGTCGCGGCGAGGGCGAGGTTGGTGTTCGACTCGATGAGCCCCTCCGCCCAGAGCAGGTCGTTCTGCGCGGCCGAGAAGACCGGCACCGTGCCGTACCCGGAGTAGATCCCCGTCGGCGACTGGACGCCGGTGGCGTCATACCGGACGTGACCGATGTTGGACTGATGGTACGACCCACGCGCCATGTTGAAGATCGCCTGCGAGGAGTAGGCGAAGTCCGTCCCCGCCTTCGCGGTCTTGGGGACATTGCCGAAACCGGCGATCATCCCCGCCGTCCCGAAGGAGCCGTCACCCAGCCGCTTATCGGGCGAGTCGGGCTGCGGGTTGCCCCCGGCCGGCCACGGGGTCTTCTGTGAGGCATCGAGCATGTTCGCCACGCGGGTGTGGAGGCGACCCGTGTCGAGCGAGTTGAACCAGACCAAGACCTCAGGGCACCAGGCGGAGCACCCATCGCCCTCGAACTTGAAGTCGAAGGGGGTGGTCGAGGAGATCCCCTTGGAGGCATAGCTCACGACCTTGGTCCAATCGACCGCCGTGTTCTCCGCCCCGGTGCGCGGCCAATTGGCGAGGAGATACGCCGCCATCGTGTTGGCGACCTGGGCGATCTGCGTGTTGGTGTACGCATGCCCGTTGAGCCAGGCCGGCGGGGTGGTGAAGCTGTTCGCGGTCGCGATCGCGATGGCGTTGTCGAACTTCGCCAGCGCCGCGTCACGGACCTGCTTCCGGTTGGAGTACGTGAGGTTCGCCAGATCGGCGTCCTCGTCGATGATGTACCCCTTATCGTAGTTCATCGCGATGCCGGAGAGCGCGGCCCCCTGCATCAGGAGCGCGATCGCCTCGGCCCGCTTGGTGTCAGCCGTCGTGTTGATGACGAGCCCGTTCTTGCGGATCGCCTTCAGCACGTTCGTCGCGAGCGAGAGGGAGCTGTAGTATCCCTCCCAGTACTGCTCGACGCTCGTCCGACCCGCCGCCGCCGGATCGTTCTGCCAGGAGCGATTGTTCCGCGTCCCGTCGGCGTCGAGGCTCGAGTAGAAGTTCATGTTGAAGTTGTTCCACGAGGCGCTGTACGACTGCGCCATCGTGACGAGGGGCGCCACGGCATTGTTCCCCTCGTAGGCATTGATGAACTGCCGAACCGAGCCCGCCGCCACCGCCTCGATGGCGGCTGGGTCAGCGAGGGCGCGCGAGGCGTCCGGCGCGTTCGGATTGGTGATATCCAGCGACTTGCACCCCGTCACCGTCAGCACGGCGACCAGGCCCAGGCCACGGAAGGTCGTCATTCGCATCGTCGATCTCCTCGTAAGGGCGCGGCTCAGAAGCCGAGCTCAAGCATGAAGGTGAAGGTACGGAACTGCGGATAGGTGAAGTAGTCCACGCGGTACACGAAGGGGTTGCCGCCGAGGCCCGAGGTCCCGGTGACATCCGGGTCGTACCCGGAGTAGTTGGTCGAGGTCCAGAGGTTACGGCCGACGATGCCGAGGCGCGCATTCTCGAACCCGAGGAAGCTGACCGGCTTCACCAACGCCTTCGGGAGCTGATAGTTGACCGCGAGCTCGCGGAGGCGGATGTACGAGCCCTCCTCCACGAAGAAGTCGTTCGCGTCGAAGTTGTTGTAGAAGGTCTGGTAGTAGGAGACCGGCTTCTTCTCCTCCTCGACCTTCCCGCGCTGGTCATAGAGCGGGTCGCGCTGCTCGTTGAACGGCCACTGGCGCGTGTAGTTGTAGATGTCGCCACCCTGCACCGAGGTGATGAGGGCGCTGATGCTCAGCCCGCCCATCTGGAAGGTGGTGTTGAGGGCGAGGTTGAGGTCGGGGTTCACATCGCCGATCTGGAAGATCGCCGTCCCGTCCTCGGCGTAGCGACGGAGCGGCTTCTCATTGATCGTCCGCCAGTCGGAGGCCTTCACGTAGAAGCCCTCCTCGTTGAGCTTGTAGTCCGCCGCGGCACCGGCGAGCTTACCCGACGCCAGCGAGGCCGCGAGCTCATCCGCCGTGCGGATCCAGCTGTACCCGTAGATCACGCCGAACGGCTCGTTCGGCGCCACGCGGAAGAGCTGCGTGTTGCCATCGGGCCCCGCGAGGAACGGCGCCACGTTGAGCTCGGTGATCTTCTGCCGCGTGCGATCCGCGGTCAGATTGACGCGCCAGAACATGTCGCCTCGAGAGAGGAGGACGGCCCCGAGGGCGGCCTCATGCGTGTTCCCCGTGAGGGTGCCGGCGTTGGTCCAGGTGTTCCGGTACCCCGTCGCCGCCGAGACCGGGGCGAGGAGGATCTGGTCGCTGGTGATCTTGTCCGAGTAGCTGTACTCGAAGGTGAAGTTCTGGAGGAAGGTCAGGTTGAACCCGACCTCCGTCTCCTTCGAGAAGGCGGGGCGGAGGTCCGAGTTCCCGAGCGTGACGGGTGTCGGGCTCCCCCCCGACGAGCGAGAAGATCTCATACTGGGCGTCGAAGCTCGGGCGCAGTCCCGCCGTGCCGTACGAGGCGCGCAGCTTGAACTCATCCACTCCGGGGAGCTTGATGTCCTCGGAGACACGGTAGGCCCCCGAGACGCGATTGTAGATCTGCCGCCGCTGGTTGGCACCGAAGAGCGACGACTCGTCCTGACGCACCAACGCGTCGAAGATGTAGCGATCCTTGATATCGAAGGTCGTGATCGCGAAGAGGTTGTTCGCGCGGATCGACACCGAGCGCGACCCCGGGAAGATGTCGAGCCCCTGATTGGCCGCGCTGAACTCCGGCACCCGCGGGACCGTCAGGCCGACCGCGTAGACATTGACGTTGTTGACCGACTGGTCCTCGAACACCCACGCGAGCTTGGTGGTGTTGGTGAACCACGAGAAGTTCTTCTGCGCCGTGAGGGTCGCCCCCACGTTGCTGGTGCGCGAGAGGGTCGAGCTCTGGAAGATGTTCCCATCATCCACCGCGCCGGCCGAGTTCATGAACCCGGTGGGGTTGAACGACTTGTACATCTCCCCCGACTGCTCGTAGTTGACGTTCCCCTCGGCCGTCAGCCAGCTGAACGGCTTGTAGGTGAGGCGGAAGGTCCCGTTGAAGCGGTCACGGTCACGATTGATGTCGGTGTTGTTGAGCCCGTAGAGCGGGTTGACCACGTTGCCCGAGAGCGGCGGCTGCCGCACGACGGCGTTGAAGGGCGAGCCGTCGGTGTTCGGGGCGAGCAGGTCGATGTTCGGCTCGAGGAAGCGGAGCCCGAAGAAGATCCCCGTGTTCTCCCCTTCATCCGAGCTAGACCGGCCATAGAAGGCGCCCGCCGAGAAGGTGAGCTCGTCGGTGATCGCCTGATCGAGGTTGATGCGGAAGTTCTGGCGGTTGAAGCCATTGAGCAGGCCGAGCACGCCCGTCTCGCGGGAATTGTGGAACGAGACGTTGAAGTTGGTGCTCCCGCGGCGCTGTCCGACCGAGGCGTAGTTGGTCATGAACTGCCCGGGACGGAAGACCTGCCCGAGCTGGTCGTAGTAGACCGGATACGGATTGTCGGCGATGCGATCGGTCTCCTGCACGCGGTTGCCACCGGCGTCGCGGCGGAAGTTCCCGTCCGGGAGGAGCTGGAACTCATGCGCCATGTTCCCAGGGACCTTGTTCGGCAACCAGCTCTGCCCGAACTCATTGCGCACCGTGAAGGTCGTCTGCCCCTCGGCGAGCTGCGCCCCGCGCTTGGTGAAGATCTGCACGACGCCGTTCGCCGCGTCCGAGCCGTACAGCGAGCTCGCCGCGGCGCCCTTGATGACCTCCATCCGCTCGACGTCCTCGGTGTTGATGTCGGCGAGGGTCATGCGGGTGATGGTGCCGTCGATGATGATCAGCGGATCGGCAGAGCCGGTGAGGCTCGTCGCGGCGCGGAGGCGGATCGCCGGGGCCTGACCCGGCTGGCCGGAGACGGTCACGACCGAGGC
>CAIVJV010000341.1 GCA_903906325.1 uncultured Gemmatimonadota bacterium | reverse complement strand
TCCTTCAACGTGAAGGGGGGGCGCTGCGAGGCCTGTCAGGGGGACGGCCTCGTGAAGATCGAGATGCACTTCCTCCCCGACGTGTACGTGACCTGCGAGCAGTGCCGCGGGAAGCGCTACAATCGCGAGACGCTCGACGTCCGGTTCCGTGGGATGAACATCAGCGAGGTGCTCGAGCTCACCGTCGAGGACGCGCTCCCCGTCTTCGAGAACCAGCCGCGGATCCATCACAAACTGCAGACGCTGCACGGGGTCGGGCTCGGCTACATCCACCTCGGCCAGAGCGCGACCACCCTCTCCGGTGGCGAGGCGCAACGCGTGAAGCTCGCGACCGAACTCGCCAAGCGGGACACCGGCCGCACCCTCTACATCCTCGACGAACCGACGACCGGCCTGCACTTCGAGGACGTGCGCGTCCTCCTCGAGGTCCTGCACACCTTGGTCGATCGCGGGAACACCGTCCTCGTGATCGAGCACAACCTCGATGTGATCAAGACCGCGGATTGGGTCGTCGACCTCGGGCCGGAGGGGGGGACCGGGGGCGGGACGATCGTCGCCGCGGGGACCCCGGAGCAGGTCGCCAAGACCCCGGGCTCGCACACCGGGGCCTACCTGAAGAAGATCCTCGCCGCGCGTTAGCTTCTCGCCATGGTCTCCCTCCTCGACATCATCGGCCCCGTGATGGTGGGCCCCTCCTCCAGCCACACCGCGGGCGCCTGCCGGCTCGGTCTGATCGCGCGCGACCTCGTCGCCGGGACCCCCGAGCGGGCGCTGATCGAGCTCCATGGCTCCTTCGCGCGCACCGGGGAGGGGCATGGGACCGACAAGGCGATCGTCGGCGGCCTCCTCGGGTTCCGGCCCGATGACGAGCGGCTCCGGGACGCCCTCCAGATCATGGAGCGCGAGGGACTCGACTTCCGCTTCGAGAAGACCACGCTCGGCGACGAGCCGGCCGTCCATCCGAACACCGTCCGCATCACCGTGCATCGGGCGCATCGCCACCATGTGATGCTCGGCGCCTCCCTCGGCGCCGGCCGCATCCGGGTCTCCGAGATCGATGGCTATCCCGTCGAGGTCGATGGCTCCCACCACACCATTGTGATGGTCGCCGAGGACATCAAGGGATCGATCGCCCGGATCGCCGGCCTCCTCAGTGAGGCCGATCTGAACATCGCGACGTTGCGCCTCTCGCGGAAACACCGGGGCGGGGACGCCTTCATGGTCATCGAGGTCGATGAGCGGCCGACCGATGCGGTCGGGGCGGCGCTCAAGGCGTTGCCATGGGTGCGATGGACCCACCGCATCGAGAAGGTCGGCGGCTGATGTATCACAGTCTCCGGGAGGCGATCGCGGACGCCGAGGGGCGGGGCATCTCCCTCGCGACCGCGGCGCTCGACATCGAATCACGCGATCAGGGCCGGCCGGTCGCCGAGATCCGCGAGGCGCTCCGCCGCGCCCTGCACGTGATGCGCGGGGCGGTGGAGCAAGGGCTCACCGGCGATCGGCGCTCCAACTCCGGGCTCGTCGGTGGCGATGCCGCCAAGCTGCGCACGGGACCCGCTGGGCCGCTCGCCGGCACCGTCTTCCGCGAGGTGCTCATGCGCGCGATCGCGGTGCAGGAGGTGAACGCGGCGATGGGGATCATCGTCGCGGCCCCGACCGCGGGCGGCGCGGGCGTGCTCCCTGGCGTGCTCCTCGGACTCGCGGCGAAACACGATCTCTCGGAAGACGCGATGGTCGATGCCCTCGCCACGGCGGGACTCATCGGGGCCGTCGTCGCGCAGCGCGCCTCGCTCTCGGGGGCAGAGGGCGGGTGTCAGGCCGAGACGGGCGCCGCGGCGGGGATGGCGGCCGGGGCCGCCACGCAGCTCCTCGGTGGGACGCCCGCACAGGTGGGCCACGCCGTCGCCCTCGCACAGCAGGGGACCTTGGGGCTCGTCTGTGATCCCTTGGGCGGACTCGTCGAACTCCCGTGCGTCTTCCGCAATGCCACCGGAGCGGCGATCGCCCTGGCCGCGGTCGAGATGGCGATGGCCGGGATCACCTTCGCGATCCCGGCGGACGAGGTGATCGACACCATGGGCGAGATCGGCCGCGAGATGGATGTGCGCTACCGCGAGACCGCCGGCGGCGGGCTCGCCGCGACGCCCACCGGCCGCCGCCTCGCCAAGGAACGACTCACGCAGATCAAGCGCGCCTGAGCGGCCGCCGACCGATCCCCATCCCCTCCCCCGCATGCACGACGCGCTCACACGAAAGGTCTGGGTCCTGCCGGGATTCACGGCGATCCTCCTCACCGTCCTCCTCCTCTGGCTCGCGGGGTCGGTCGCCGATCTCCTCCTCCTGCTCTTCCTCGCGGTCCTGATCTCGGTCTATCTCTCGGCGGTCACCGAGCATCTGGTCCGTTGGACCGCGTCCCCGCGCCTCCTCGCCTTCCTCGTCGCGATCGTCCTCTCGGTCGGCGCCGTGGTCGGGATCGGCGCGCTGTTGATCCCCCCGGTCATCGACCAGACCCGGCAGCTCGCACAGGCGCTCCCGACGCTCGTCCCGGTGTGGGAGCAGGGACTCGAGCGCGTGCTGTATCGGATCCCCGGCATGGCCGATGTCTTCGTCGCCGGCGAGCATCGGATCTTCACCGTCGCGCTCGAGGAGGCGGAGAAGCTGCTCGCGGGGATCGTCCCGCGGCTCTTCGAGACGATGCACCTCGTCGTCAATCTCGTCGCCGTCTCGGTGATGGCGGTCTATCTCGCGCTCGCGCCCCAGCGCTACCGGGAGTTCCTCCTCGCCGTCACCCCCCCGCGTCATCGGGCCGCGGCGGCGGAGGTCCTCGATGCCCTCGCCGAGACGCTCCGCGCCTGGACCATCGCGCAACTCATCGCCATGACCACCCTCGCGGCGCTTACGGCGGCGGGGCTCTGGCTCCTCGATGTCCCCTATTGGCTCGCCTTCGGGATCTTCACCGGGCTCGTCGCCGTCGTCCCCTTCTTCGGGACCTTCGTCTCGACCCTGCTCCCGGCGCTCTTCGTCCTCCCGGGGGAGGGGGGTGGGGTGCAGGCGCTCCTGGTGGTCGGCCTGGGCGCGGTGATCCATGTCGTGGAGAATCAGTTCGTCATCCCCGTGATCATGCATCGGCGCGTCGATCTCCCGCCGGTCCTGACGATCATGAGCGTCCTGATCTGCGGGCGACTTCTCGGCCCCTTCGGATTGCTCGTGGCGGTCCCCACGCTCGCGGTGGTGATGGTCCTGGTGCGTCGCGTCCTGATCGCCCGGGTCTACGATGATGTCGAGGCAGCGCCGGCCGTCGTCCAGCCGGTGCTCTCGCGTCGGCAGCGCAAACGGATGCGCGACGCGATGCGGTGATGGGGGGGCGACGGGCGGGTCGCCGAGGACGCACCGCCCGTCTAGGTTTCACGCGATGGCACCGTTTCGCCTCTACAACACGCTCTCGCGCACCATCGAACCCTTCGCCCCGGCGGATGGCACGACGGTGCGCCTCTATACGTGCGGTCCGACGGTCTACAATCCCGCCCACCTCGGCAACTTCCGCACCTTCCTCTTCGAGGATCTGATGCGGCGTGCCCTCCGGCTGCGCGGGTGGCAGGTGGAGCAGGTGATGAACCTCACCGACGTCGACGACAAGATCATCGTCCGCGCGGCGCAACAGGGGAAGACGATCCGCGAGATCACCGACCCGGTGGTCGAGGGGTTCCACGCCGATCGACGCTATCTGCGGATCGAGGATGCGGAGCACTATCCGCGGGCCACGGCGTACATCCCCGAGATGATCGCCCTGGTCGAGCGGCTCGTCGCCAACGGGGTCGCCTACCAGGCCGAGGACGGCTCGGTCTACTTCGCGATCGGCAAGTTCCCGGCGTACGGACGCCTCTCGCGGCTCGAGACGCGGGAGATCCAGAGCGGGGCGCGGGTCGCGCAGGACGAGTACGCCAAGGAGAACGCGCAGGACTTCGCCCTGTGGAAGGCGGCCAAGCCCGAGGACGAGGCGTGCGGGGCCGCGTGGGAGTCCCCGTGGGGCCGTGGGCGGCCGGGGTGGCATCTCGAGTGCTCCGCGATGGCGATGGCGATCCTCGGGGAGACCCTCGACATCCATGCGGGGGCGGTCGACCTCATCTTCCCGCACCATGAGGACGAGATCGCGCAGAGCGAGGCGGCCACCGGGCAGCCCTTCGCGCGCTGCTGGTGCCATGGGGAGTTCCTCCTCACCGACGGCACCAAGATGGCCAAGCGCGTCGGGAACGTGCAGAACGTCGCCGATCTCCGGGCCAACGGGGTGAGCGGGGCGGCGGTCCGGCACTTCGTCTTCTCCACGCACTACCGCAAGCAACTCAACCTCTCGGCGGAGGCGCTCGAGGGCTCGATCGAGGCGGTGCGCCGGTTGCGTGACTTCGCCGACCGCCTCGCCACGGCGACCGGCGGGACCGCGGCGCTGGAGGAGGCCGCGGAGGGGTTGGAGACCGCGGTGCGCGCGGCGATGGCCGACGATCTCGACGCCCCGGCGGCGGTGGCGGCCCTCTTCGAGTTCGTCCGCGCCGCCAACCGGGAGCTCGATCGCGGGGGGAGTGAGGCGGGGCCCCTCACCCGGGCCCGGGAGGTCTTCGCCGTGGTGGATGGGGTACTCGACCTCATCCCGGAGCCGGTGCAGGCCGAGGCCGACCTCGCCGCCTGGGTGGAGGCGCGCCTCGCGGCGCGTCGGGAGGCCCGCGCGCGTCGGGACTTCGGGACCGCCGATGCGATCCGCGACGAACTCACCGCGCGGGGGATCGTGATCGAGGATGCCGGCGGGACGACCCGCTGGAAGGTCGGTTGACCGCCCCTGTCGGCGCGGCTATCCTTCGACGCTCGCGTAGGACATCGGTTTCGCCGACGTAGCTCAGCTGGTAGAGCACCCGATTTGTAATCGGGCGGTCGCGAGTTCGATCCTCGCCGTCGGCTCTTCGGGATCGGGTCGGGGCGGGGTCCGCGGGGTGGGGTACCCAAGTGGCCAACGGGAGCAGACTGTAAATCTGCCGGCATCCGCCTTCGAAGGTTCGAATCCTTCCCCCACCATTGGTCTGTCGGACGGTCGGTGCAGGGGAGGGCAGGACGTGGGAGATCGCGGGAGTAGCTCAGCTGGTAGAGCGCAAGCCTTCCAAGCTTGATGTCGCGGGTTCGAGCCCCGTCTCCCGCTCTGGAGGTTCGCACGCATAGCTCAGTCGGTAGAGCACATCCTTGGTAAGGATGAGGTCACCGGTTCGATCCCGGTTGCGTGCTTGGGTGGGGGCGGGGGCTTCGGAGGGATTCCGGGGCTCCCGCCCTTGCCGTTACCAGGAGGCCGCCCCCCACCCCTGGCGTGAGGCGGTCCGCCCGAACCCGCCCGCTTTAAGCCCGTTCAGGTACGGGACTTGCAAGCCCGGGACCCCTCCTCTACCTTTCAAGGCTCGCCGCCCTTTACCCGATTCGGGGTCAAGGGGGGCCCGGCATGTCCCAGTCGGAGATGCCTGCGAACCCGTGACCGAGAGAAGCCGCCATGCCGCGCGACAAGATCATCCTGGCGTGCAACGACTGTAAGAACCGCAACTACTTCACCACCAAGAACAAGCGCCTACACCCGGAGCGCGTCGAGTGGAAGAAGTATTGCCCCCGCTGCGATAAGCACGTGGTGCACAAGGAGACGAAGTAAGGTGGCCCAGGAGCTCGCGACGCCCACGCCGGGACTCGCGTCTCGCCTCGTGACGTTCTATCAGGACGTCATGGCCGAGCTGCGCAAGGTCACCTGGCCCGATCGGCCGCAGGTGCAGCAGCTGGCGATTGGGGTGATCGTCCTCGCGCTCGCCATCGGGGCGATCATCGGGCTCCTCGACGTGATCCTGCAGGGGCTCCTGGTCCGGTTCATCCCCTCGCTCTTCGGGGCCTGAGCCGGTGACCCATCGCTGGTACGCCATCCAGACCACGTCGGGCCACGAGAACAAGGTCCGGTCGTTGTTGCAGCGCAAGATTGACGCCGATCCGGCGCCGGCCGACACGCGGCGCATCCGGCAGGCGCTGGTCCCCACCGAGCAGGTGGTCGAGATCAAGAACGGCAAGAAGGTGACGGTCGATCGCAAGGTCTATCCGGGGTACGTCCTCGTCGACATGGTCCTCACCGAGGACACGGCGCACGAGGTGAGCGCGATCCAGGGCGTCATCAAGTTCGTCGGCAGCAAGGAGCGCGAGCCGCAGGCGTTGCGGGACGACGAGGTGAACCGCCTCCTCGGCATCGCGGTGGATGAGGAGGTGGCAGGCCCGAAGGAGGAGATCCCCTTCCTCGTCGGGCAGGCGGTGCAGATCACGGATGGGCCGTTTACGGATTTCAACGGGACGGTCGAGGACGTGATGCCGGACAAGGGCAAGGTGCGGGTCTCGGTCTCGCTCTTCGGGCGCCCGACCAGCGTCGAGCTCGACTATCTGCAGCTGAAGGGCCACTAGGCGATTCGTAGAGTGCCCTTGCGCGGGGCAGGCGTGCGGACCACGCCGAGGAGCGCACCGTCGGAGACCACGACGACGTAAAACAGACGGTGGGAGTCAGCGGAGCCTCGCCAGCGCCTCCATCGGGAGGGCGCCCGAGCCCGCTCTACGTTCCAGAGGGAAGCACGATGGCAAAGAAGGTCACCGGTTTCGTCAAACTGCAGATCCCTGCAGGCAAGGCGAATCCGGCCCCGCCGGTCGGCACCGCGCTCGGTCCGCAGGGGATCAACATCATGGCGTTCTGCAAAGAGTTCAACGCTCGGACGCAGGGCCAAGATGCGATCCTCCCGGTCGAGATCACGATCTATGCCGACAAGTCGTTCTCGTTCATCCTGAAGACGCCCCCTGCGGCGTTCCTCGTCAAGAAAGAGGCCGGGATCGAGAAGGGCTCGGGTCAGCCGAACCGTAACAAGGTCGGCTCCATCACCCAGGCGCAGGTCCGGAAGATCGCCGAGCTCAAGATGCCCGACCTCAACTGCGACTCGCTCGAGTCCGCGATGGCGATGATCGCCGGCGCGGCCCGCTCGATGGGCGTGGAGGTGAAGGGATGAAGACCCACGGCAAGAAGTATCGCGCCGCCGCCGAGAAGGTCACCGCGCCCGCGTACGCCCCCAAGGCGGCGCTCGAGCTGGTGAAGTCGGCCGCGTTCGCGAAGTTCGACGAGTCGGTCGAGGTGGCGGTCCGCCTCGGCGTCGACCCGCGCCACGCCGATCAGGTCGTGCGCGGCACCGTCGTCCTCCCGGCCGGCACCGGCAAGAGCGTCCGCGTCCTCGTCATCGCCGTCGGCGAGAAGGCGAAGGAAGCCGAGGCCGCCGGCGCCGATTTCGTCGGGCAGGAGTACATCCAGAAGGTGAAGGATGGCTGGACCGATTTCGACGTGATGATCGCCACCCCGGACCAGATGGGTCAGGTCGGTCAGCTCGGGCGCGTGCTCGGCCCCCGCGGCCTGATGCCGAACCCGAAGGCCGGCACGGTGACGTTCGACGTCGGCCGCGCGGTCAAGGAGTCGAAGGCGGGCAAGATCGAGTTCCGCGTCGACAAGGCGGGCAACGTGCAGGCCGCGATCGGCAAGGTCTCGTTCGGCGTCGACGCCCTCGAGAGCAACTT
>CAIVJV010000340.1 GCA_903906325.1 uncultured Gemmatimonadota bacterium | reverse complement strand
GCTGTCGGGAAGTCCCTTGGTGAGCTTGCGCCAGGTGGTCCCGCCATCGGTGCTCTTGTACACGCCCCCCTCGAACGCCCCCGAGATGATCGTCCACGGTTTGCGCTCGGCGCGCCACATCGAGGCGTAGAGGATGCTCGGGTCGGTCGGGTGGAACTCCACATCCACCGCTCCGGTCGAATCGCTGACAGCGAGGACGCGGTCCCAGCGCGCCCCGCCGTCGACCGTCCGGTAGACGCCACGGGCATTGGTGGGACGGAACGGATCGCCGATCGCCGCCACGAAGGCGATGTCGGGGTTGGTCGGATGGATCTGCAGCGCCCCGATGTTCCCGACGTCGCGGAGTCCCGCGGGGCGCCAGGTGCTCCCCGCATCGGTCGACTTCCAGACGCCCCGACCGATCGAGACGTTCGAGCGGTAGCCATCCGATCCCGTCCCCACGTAGACGATGTTCGGGTCGCTGTTGGCGACGTCGATCGCGCCGATCGACCCCACATCGATCTCCCCATCGGTGACGTTCACCCAGAGCGCCCCGGCATCGGTCGTCTTCCAGACGCCGCCGCCGGTGGAGCCGAAGTAGAAGGTGTGCGGCTCCTGGTCCACGCCGGTCACCGTGGTGACGCGTCCCCCGCGGGCGGGCCCTACCCAGCGCCACCGCAGACTCGCGAAGTGGGTCACCGGGACCGGGGCAGGGAGCGCCGGAGCGGGGGCGGCCTTCGCCGGTGCCGCCTTGGTCGCCTGACGCGTGGTGCGCGTCGTGGGCGCCTTGGCCGGCGTCTTCGCCGGTGCCTTCGTGGGCGTGGGCGCCGGCCGCTGCTGGGCGCTCAGGGCAGGGGCGAGGCCGAGGGCGACGAGGGAGAGCGTGCGGACGAGGGACCGGAGGCGCATGAGTCGACCGAGATGTTAGGGGCGAGGTGCGGCGTACTGCATCTTCTCAAGGATTATACCCGCGCGGGCCGACGCGACGGCACCGCGCGGGGACCAACGGCGGGGGCTCGGGAGGATCGCGGCCAGACGGGCAGCCTGGTCCCGCGAGAGCTTCGCGGCCGGCACCCCGAAGTGGCGTCGGGCCGCCATCTCCGCCCCGAAGATCCCATCCCCCCACTCGGCCAGGTTGAGATAGAGATCGAGGATCCGATCCTTCGGGAGACAGAGCTCGAGCACGAGGGTGAGATAGGCCTCATAGCCTTTCCGGACGAAGGAGCGCCCCTCCCAAAGGAAGAGGTTCTTCGCCACCTGTTGGCTGATCGTCGAGGCGCCGCGGAGTCGTCCGCCGCGCTTGGCCTTGGCGATCGCCTTCTCGATCTCCTCGAGATCGAAGCCCCAGTGCAGATAGAACCGATCGTCCTCGGCGGCGAGGACCGCGCGGCGGAGGTTCGGGGAGATCTGTGCGCGCGAGACCACGTCGCGCCGGGGATAGATCGGGCGCTTGCCGTCGATGGCACGCTGCACCGCGCGTTGGGCGATCACCGCGGTCGTCAGGGGCTGGACGAGATTGAGCGGGAGGATCGCGAGGAAGGGGCCGAGGAGAAGCACGACCGCCGCCCACGCGACGGCCCGACGGAGTCCACGCCAGGGGATGCGTGCCATCACCTGTGCTGCAGCCAGCTCGCCGGGATCTCCTGCCAGTCGCCACCGGCACGCCGCACCTTGAGCCAGAGGTCCGCGCCCCCGCCGGCCTGGAAGAACCGCACGGTGATGGGGTGGCGACCGGCGCGCAACGCGATCATCCCCGTCCGCTCCTGGGTGCCGTGGAGCCCGTCGTTGTCGACCACGAGCTGCTCGCCGACGGTGAAGGTGCTGCCGTCGTCCGAGGCGAGGGCGAACTCGTACATCGCGTCATCGGGCACCGTGAGCAGCCCACGGAAGACGAGGCCGTAGCCTTCCGCACGCTCGGTGCCCATGCGCGCGATCGTCGCCATGGTGGTGCGTCGCATCACGGGCAGGGTATCAAGCGCCGCGACTCGGCTGAGCGACGCTTCGTGGTAGGTGACCGCGAGGCCCGGGCGAAGCGCACCGGCGTCCGTCATCTCCGCCGGGCGGTAGGTAGTACGGCGGAAGGTCGCGGCACGGGGCGGACTCGCCTTCCCGTCGCGGGTGAAGGCGCGCGCCGTGATGCGCGTCCCCGCGTCGGTGACGGGGATCGTCAGCGGGCGCTCGTAGCGCGGGCTCGTCGCCGTGGGATCGGTGCCATCGGTGGTATAGCGGATCGTCGCGTCGGCGATCGGTACCGTGAGGGTGACCGTCGTCGTCGCCTCGAGGGTCAGGACGTCGGCGTCGAGTCCCACGACGTGCGGCAGGCGATAGTTCACGCCGAGTCGATCGAGGGTACGCAGGGCGGACGGGAGCCGCGCCTCGAAGCTCGACCAGCTCCGCCGTGCCTGTGGCGACCAGGTCACCTCCGCGAGGGCGAGGGCCCGAGGGAAGGCCATGTACTCCACGCTCGCGGGCGTCTTGAGGTACTCCGTCCAGATGTTCCCTTGCGCCCCGAGGATGTGGCGTGCCTGTTCGGCCGTGAGCGCCTCGGGGATCGGCTCGTAGGAGTAGACCCGCTCCAAGGTGAGGAGTCCCCCGATCGCGAGCGGCTCGAAGCGCTCATCGCCTTGGTAATAGTCGAAGTAGAGATGCGAGGTCGGGGTCATCACCACATCGTGCCCCGCGCGCGCGGCGGCGATCCCCCCGCCGATCCCGCGCCAGCTCATCACCGTCGCCCCCTGCGGCAATCCGCCCTCGAGGATCTCGTCCCACCCGATCAATCGCCGATCGCGCGCCGCGAGCCAGCGCTCCATCCGCTGGATGAACCAGCTCTGGAGTTCGTGGGAATCCTTGAGCCCCTCGCGACGGATCACCGCTTGGGCGATCGGACTCGCATCCCAGCGCGTCTTCGGCGCCTCGTCCCCGCCGATATGGATGAAGCGGCTCGGGAAGAGCGCGAGCACCTCGGTCATGATGTCCTGCAGGAAGGCGAAGGTCGCCTCCGTGGGGCAGAAGATCTCCTCGGAGACCCCCCAGATGGTCAGGACCTCGAACGGACCCGGGGTGCAGGCGTACTGTGGATACGCCGCGAGCGCCGCGACGGTATGCCCCGGCATCTCGATCTCAGGGACCACGGTGATCTGCCGCGCGGCCGCGTACGCCACCACCTCCCGGATCTCCTCCTGCGTATAGAAGCCGCAATACCGCTCCCCATCGCCCACGTACG
>CAIVJV010000339.1 GCA_903906325.1 uncultured Gemmatimonadota bacterium | reverse complement strand
GGAGGAGATGTCGATGAAGGGCGCCGCGGCGCTCAACGTCACCTGGCCCGACCCTGTCGGTCGGCCGCGCCGCTTCGGGGGCCCGCCGCCGGGCGGCCCGGGCGCCGGGAGAGCGCCGGCCCCCAAGAGCTATGCGGAGCAGGTTCAGGCGATCAAGGATTTCTTTGCCGAGGCGCGCGCGTACCGTGATGCGCAGGCGGCGGGACAGATCGTCCGGACCGACGTCCGATATGCGTCGATGATTCCCGCGCTCGACAAGGCGATCCCCGTGGTCGTTGCGGCCAACTCGGTCTCGCAGATCAACGATGCCATCACGTGGGCCAAGGCCGAGGGCATCCGCGTCGTCATCCGCGGCGGACGGGACGCGATCCACGTCGCCGACCGGCTGAAGGCGGAGAACATCCCGGTCATCTTGACCTCGACGATGGACGCGCCGCAGCGGAACTATGAAGGCTACGACGGCGGCTACAACGCGCCGGCGCAGCTCTACGCCGCAGGGGTGCGCTTCGCGATCGCCGGCGGTTCCGGCGGCCTCTACACCTATCGCCTCCCGTGGGAGGCCGGGGTCGCGGTCGCCTTCGGGCTCCCGGAGGAGGAGGCGCTGAAGGCGGTGACGATCAACGCCGCCGAGTTCATGGGGATCGCCGACCAGGTCGGCTCGCTCGAGGTCGGGAAGCAGGCGACGCTGCTGATCACCTCGGGGACGCCGCTCAATATGACGTCCGACGTCATCCAGGCGTACATCCAGGGCCGGGAGATCGACATGAACGACATGCAGAAGCAGTTCTTCAAGAAGTATCTCGAGAAGATCAAGCAGCAGCAGGGCAAGATCGCGATGTGAGTGGGGGGCTGGACCTGCTCAGTAGCGCCAGCTGCGCAGGTCCGCCCCCGGCGGTGCGGTCAGTAGCATCCGCTCCACCGCCCACGGCAGGACCATCTGCGGATACCGTAACCGTGAGTACGCATTGGACCGCGTATGATCGCCGTTCCAGCAGTGCTCGTCACGGTCGCCGTAGTCCACCACCGCATCGCTCGGCGGGTCGGCCTGTCGGAGGAACTTCTCCACTTCGTAGACCGCATTGTTGAGGTAGTAGTTGTCCATATCGCCCACGTAGAGGCGCAGCTTGCCGCGCAACTTGGGACCGAGGGTGCGCCAATCACGGCGCAGGATGTACGAGAGGTCGTAGTGCTCGCGCCAGTACGCCGCGACGGCGGTATCGATCACGCCGGTGCGCTTGTCCCAGATGGGCTGAGGATACCCGTCGGCCCCCACGGGAGAGTAGACGCTCTCCCACACATCCCACTGGTCCCCTGAGCGCGAGCGGGTCCCGAGGGCGAGCTCACGGTGATTGGCCTGCTCGAGCGTGGTGGAGAGGTGGCCGAGGAAGTTGCGCTGACCGGGCCGTGGCACGCGCTTGAACGGACCCTCGACGTAGTACGCGTTGCGGTCCTTGTAGATGTCCACCACGGTGTAGTGTCGGAAGTCGATCGGGTCTGGGCAGGCCACCCAGGCGCCGTTGAACTCGTCGGGATAGAACATCTGGACGGCCATCGCCTCCCAGCCGCCGGTGGACCCCCCGTAGGTGAAGCGCGCCCATCCCTGCCCGATTCCCCGGAACCGCTGCTCGATCGCTGGGACCAGCTCGTACATGATCGCGTCGCCGTACGGGCCGTTGTTGGCCGAGTTCACGGCGTAGGAGTCGTCGTAGAAGGGCGTCGGGTGTTGGATCTCGATCAGGAGCGCCCGAGGGAAACCCGGTCCCGTCCACGCTTTGTAGAGGTCATAGGCCAGCTCCTGCTGGATGCGGTTGTAGCCGGCGAGGTTGAAGCGCGCGGAGAAGTCGGGCGTGAGGGTCGGGTCGGGGGGCGTCTCACGCCAGCCGCTGAGCGAGGACGGGAAGTGCCCGTGATTGATCACGAGCGGGTAGCGCGCCTCGGGGTGTGTCTCGTAGCCCTCGGGGAGGAGCACCCAGGCGGCGAGGAAGATGTCCCTGCCCCAGAATGTGGAGAGTCGCTCGGAGCGGATCCGCACGTACTTCACATATTTCGTCTCCTGTCGCGTCGGGTCCGGGAGGGCGGGGATCTCCTCGCTGAGCTCGAGTGACAGGACCTGCGTCGCGGCGCGACCATCGCGACCGGCGGCGATGGTGACCGTGAGGGGCTTGGAGAAGAGGTTCCCCGGCTTGGCGTTCATCTGCTGCCCCTCACCCTGATCCGGCGGGAGCCAGAGGGTATGACCGTCACTGCGCGTGAACCGCTCGTAGCGGTTCAGCATCGCCTGGATGCGATACCGCCCAGGCGCGAGATCCCGCAAGGACGGGAGCGGGTAGCCGAAGGCGGACGCGTCGACGGTCCGTGCCGTGCCCGGACGCCAGTCGGCGACGTCCACACCAAAGACTTGCGCGGTGCTCGGCGCATCACTGACCTGCGTCCGCGGCGTGCCAGCGGTATCGACCGAGACGTAGAAGAGGAGACGTCCGGTGAGCGGCTGTGCGGCACGCTGCGCGCCGAGGGTGATCGACACGCGAGGCTGCGCGTGGAGCGTGGGGACGAGGGCGGCGACGATCGGGAATGCGAGCGAGGCCCTGAGGAGCATCCGGCGCATGGCGATGAGTCCTGGTGTCTGGGGATGGCGCTAACCTACCACGCCGTACCGTCGGGCGCTCCACGACCTCCCCACGCCCCGCTCAGAGGGCACCTGAACGGATGGACGACGCCCCACGACCGTCTCCGGCCGTGGGGCGTCTGGCTGTACCAAGTGGGCCTGGGAGGAGTTGAACCTCCGACCTCACGCTTATCAGGCGTGCGCTCTAACCACCTGAGCTACAGGCCCGGTCAGAACCTCGAAATCACACCGGTCCGGGCCCCCGGGTCAACGCGGACACCGGGGGTCGGCCGTCAGTCGTCGTACCGCCCGGGGCCCCGGAGGTCGTCGTCCTCCTCCCCGAAATCGTCGTATTCGTCGTCGAG
>CAIVJV010000338.1 GCA_903906325.1 uncultured Gemmatimonadota bacterium | reverse complement strand
CTGGAAACCGAAGATTAGCCGAAGTCGGTACCAGTGCGCAATAGGGGATGAGAGTGCCGGAATCTATTCACAAAAACACTTTTCAACATTTCACGATTCCTGTTTAAGTGTTTCATTTTAAACAACATAAAATGTTGAAAAGTCATGACGGAATGTGGAATGCGTTTTCCACGTGCTTCACGAGGACGCGCTCCCCCGAGACGAGGACCCCGATCACGTCGAACCGGTAGCTCTCCGGCTGGCGACCATGGCGGTCGATCCAGACCTGGGCGCTCTTGGTCAGCTCCCGCTGTTTGCGGCGATGGACCGCCTCCACGGGGTCGCCGAAGGCAGCGCCCTTCCGCGCCTTCACCTCGACGAAGGCCACCACCCCGTCGCGCTCCGCGACAAGGTCGATATCGCGCCGTCCGTTGACGAAGCGATGGTACACGATCCGCCATCCCCGTCGGGCGAGCCACCGGGCGGCGATCCGTTCTCCGAGTGCGCCGAAGCGCTGATTGTGTGTGCGCATGGGCCGAAGATGCGAAGCGGCCGCCGGATCGCATCACCCGACGGCCGCATCTCGTACCCTTTCCTTCCCGCCCCGCCGCCAAGCCCGGCCGCTACGCTCCGCCGCTACGCCCCGACGCGGTCCCCTGCGAACCGATCGAGATCCTCGAGCCCGATGAGGACATCGCGTGGCTTGGATCCGTCCGGGGGCCCCAAGACCCCCGCGAGCTGCAGCTGGTCGATCAAACGGGCGGCGCGGCCATACCCGATCTTGAGGCGGCGCTGAAGCAGCGAGGTGGAGCCACCCTGATGTTGGATGCAGACCTCCGCCGCCTCGCGGAAGAGCTTGTCGCGGTCCCCCGCGTCCTCGGCTGCCTCCTCCCCGCCCCCGGCCTCCAGCGCCTCGCGGGTCCGGACGGCCTCGAGGATATCCGCTTCCGCCGACTCCCCCTCGAGGTCCGCCACCCCTGCCGCCTCGAGCGCCGCCGCTCGGGCCGCCCGCCGCTCGCCATACCACTGCACGAGGCGTTCGGTATCGTCGTTGGACAGGAAGGCCCCCTGCAACCGACTCGGCTCCGATTTCCCCGGAGGGATGAAGAGCATATCGCCGTTCCCCAGGAGCGACTCGGCCCCCATCCCGTCGATGATCGTGCGCGAGTCGATCTGACTCGCCACGCGGAAGGCGATCCGGCTCGGGAAGTTCGCCTTGATGAGCCCGGTGATCACGTTCACACTCGGCCGCTGTGTGGCGAGGATCAGATGGATGCCGATCGCACGCGCCTTCTGTGCGAGCATCGCGAGCGGGGTCTCGACCTCCGCCGCGACGGTCATCATGAGGTCGGCGAGCTCATCGATCACGACGACGATGTAGGGGAGGACCCCTCCGGTGTACTCGCGATTCTCGAAGGCGACGCCCTGCTCCTTCGGCTTCCGGAGCGGCGTCCCCCCACGGACCTTGGTGTTGAAGTCCTGGATGTTGCGCGCCCCGTTCTCCGCCAAGAGGGCATAGCGCTCCTGCATCTCGATCACCGCCCACTTGAGCACGGCGGCGGCATCCCGGTTATCGGTGACCACCTTGTGCCGCAGGTGCGGGAGCACGTTGTAGACCGAGAGCTCGACCATCTTGGGATCGACCATCAGGAAGCGCAGCGTCTTCGGCGTATGGCGATAGATGAGCGAGGTGATGATGGTGTTCACGCAGACCGACTTCCCTGACCCGGTGGCGCCGGCGATCAGGAGGTGCGGCATCTTCGCGAGATCGGTGACGACGGGACGCCCCTCGAGATCCTTGCCGAGCGCGACGGGGAGCGCCATCGGCTTCCGCTGATAGTCGTCGGACTCGAGCATCTCCCGGAACGCGACCATCTCGGGCGCGGGGTTGGGCACCTCGATGCCCACGGCCCCTTTTCCAGGGATCGGCGCCACGACGCGGATCGACGGGGCCCGCATCGCGAGCGCGAGATCGTTCGCGAGGTTGGCGAACTGGCGGACCTTCACGCCAGGACCTGGCTCGATCTCGAACTGCGTGACCGTGGGCCCGCTGGTCCGACCGGAGAGGGTCCCATCCACCTTGAAGGTCTTGAGCGACTCGATGAGCTTCGTGCCCATCTGGTCGAGCTGCGTCCGGCCGGCGTTCACATCACGCTCGGTCCCAGGGGTGAGGAGCTCGACGCTCGGGAGCTCGTCGGGGTCGATCGCGATGACGGGCTTGGTCCGACGAGAGCCGCGGGCGCGTGAGGTCTTCGGGGCCGCGACGGCCGTCTCGTCCTCAAATGCCTCCTCCGGCTCCGCCGCCAGCGCTTCCACCGTCTCAGCGACCGAGGCCTCGTCAGCGACCGGGGTGAGGCGATCCTCCGACACCACGTCCAACGGCGCCTCGACCGGTGCCATGGCGGCCGGTGCCATCGGCTCGGCCTCGACCACGGCAGGCGCCGCGAGCCCCATCAACGAGAGATCGATGGCCGGCATCTCCGCCGCCGAGGGCTCCATCGCCTCCGCGGTGGTGATCGGCTCCGGGACCGAGGGCTTGGGGCGCGGGGTCGGCAGTTGGACCGAGACGAGGCTCTTGATCGGGTTCCACGCCACGGTCGCGGCGGTGAGGACGCTCCCCGCGGTCACGATGACGAACCACGCGCCACCGCGGCCGAGGGCCTCCGCGAGATAGTACCCGGCGAAGCTCCCCCAGAGGCCGGTGACGGTGTCCGCGGCGCCCGGCGGTACCACCCCAAGGCGCGCGAGCCCCGCCGCGACGGGGATGATCGCGACGAGCCCGATGGGGAAGAGATCGATGCGCGCCTGCGTCGGGTGTCCGACGCGGCCGAGGAGCCGAAGGCCCCGGATGGCGGGGATGACGGGAACGACGATCGCCGCGAGTCCCCCGACCAACGAGAGGATGGTCCAGCGGAGACACCCACCCACGGGACCGAAGGCCCCTCCAGCGGTGGTACAGGATTCCGCGGGCGCCGGGCTCCGCCCGAAGATCAGGGCCCCCGCGAGGAAGAGCGACCCGACGAGGAGTACGATCCCCGCGATCTCCTGCCGGAGCGATGACACCGGACGCTCGGCGTGGCCACCCGTGCCACTATCATCCGTCTCGGTCGACGCCGCAGAATCGTCCCCCGCGGCGGCAGGCGCGCGCCGCGCGCGCGGCTTCCGTGCGACGGGAGCGAGGGGGGAATCGAGGAGGAGCGGATCGTCGGTCGCGGGCTTCCGGGGCATCGGCCGTCTGGGGTCGAAGGGATACCCTTCGGACGACCCACGGCCCCCTCGGGAAACGCTCAGCGCCCCTGCCGCCACCCGCTGGGGCGACGTCCCGGCTCAGCCCCGCTTCGCGAAGAGGTCCGCCCCTTCCTGCTCGAGGAACTTCGTGTGGACATCCCCGCGCGCGAAGTGGGGATGCTCCATCAGCGTGCCGAGGAAGGGGATCGTGGTCGGGACCCCCTGGATCACGAAGCTCTCGAGGGCGAACCGCATCTTGGCGATCGCCTCGGCTCGATCCTTCCCGTGCACGATGAGCTTCGCGATCATCGAGTCGTAATACGGCGGGACGGTGTAGCCCGCGTACGCATGCGTGTCCACGCGGATCCCGTTCCCGCCCGGCATATGGAAGACCTCGATCTTCCCCGGACCCGGCTGGAAGTTGCGCGCGGGATCCTCGGCGTTGATGCGACACTCGATGACATGCCCGCGGAGCTCCGGGGTCGCCGTCACCGAGAGGGGGAGGCCTGCCGCGACGCGAATCTGCTCCTTCACGAGATCGACGCCGGTGAGCATCTCCGTCACGGGATGCTCCACCTGGATGCGGGTGTTCATCTCCATGAAGTAGAACGAGCCATCGGCGTCGAGGAGCATCTCGATGGTGCCCGCCCCGACGTAGTCGATCGCCTTGGCCCCCTTCACCGCGGCGGCGCCCATCCGCTCGCGCAGGTCGGGCGTCATCACCGGGCAGGGCGCCTCCTCGACGAGCTTCTGGTGACGGCGCTGCACGGAGCAGTCGCGTTCGCCGAGGTGGATGACGTTGCCATGCGTGTCCCCGAGGATCTGGAACTCCACGTGCCGCGGCCGCTCGAGATACTTCTCGACGTAGACGGAGCCATTGCCGAAGGCGGAGAGCGCCTCCGATCGCGCGAGCTGGAACGAGCGTGCGAAGTCATCGGCATCCCGCGCCACGCGCATCCCCTTCCCGCCCCCACCGGCCGCGGCCTTGATGATCACCGGGAAGCCCATCTGCTCGGCCACGGCGAGCGCCTCATCGACGTCCTCGACCGGCCCCGGCGAACCGGGGACCACGGGGACCTCGTTCGCGATCATCGCGGCCCGGGCCGCCGCCTTGTCGCCCATCGTGCGGATCTGATGCGGGGTCGGTCCGATGAAGGTGATCCCGCTCGCGGCACAGGTCTCCGCGAACTCGGCGTTCTCCGCGAGGAAGCCGTACCCCGGGTGGATGGCATCGGCGCCGGCGATCTCCGCCGCCGCGATGAGCCGCGGGATACGGAGATAGGAGTCCCGCGCGGGCGCGGGCCCGATGCAGATGTCGTCATCGGCGAAGCGGACGTGGAGCGACTCGCGGTCCGCCTCCGAATAGACGGCGACCGTCTCCACCCCGAGTTCGCGGCAGGCGCGTACGACGCGCAGCGCGATCTCGCCGCGATTGGCGATCAAGACCTTACGGAACATCCGGCTCAGCTGTTCGGGCGGACGCGGAAGAGCACCTGTCCATACTCGACCGGGTGCGCATCGGCGGCGCAGACCTCGACGACCGTGCCCGACACCTCGGACTCGATCTCGTTCATGATCTTCATCGCCTCGATGATGCAGAGCACCTGCCCCTGCTTCACCTGCTGCCCGACGCTGACATAGGGCTTGGCGCCGGGTTCCGGCGCGCCGTAGAAGGTGCCGACCATCGGCGACTTCACCTCGGTGGCGTGCCCCGCCGAGGCCGGGACGGCCGCCGGGGCCGCAGCGGGCGCGGAGGCCGCGACG
>CAIVJV010000337.1 GCA_903906325.1 uncultured Gemmatimonadota bacterium | reverse complement strand
CGCCCCCGAGCTGATCGACCGGGTCCAGCTCGACGAGGGCAAGGTCCCGCTCTTCGACAAGGAAGGGGTGGAGACCGAGATCCGCGACCTCTTCAAGCGGCGGTGTGACCTCCCGAGCGGGGGCTACCTGATCATCGAGCCCACGGAGGCCTTGGTCTCGATCGACGTGAACTCGGGGCGCTTCACCGGCAAGAAGGATCCGGAGAAGACCGTCACCAAGACCAACATGGAGGCGGCGCGCGAGATCGCGCGGCAGCTCCGGCTCCGGGATGTGGGCGGGATCGTGGTCTGTGACTTCATCGACATGGAGACCAAGGCCAACCGGGACCGCGTCCTCCAGGAGCTCCGAACCCACTTGGGTCGGGACCGGGCGCGGACCAAGGCATATGCCGTGAGCGATCTGGGGCTGATCGAGATGACGCGCCAGCGGGTCCGGCAGAGCCATTTCCACGCCATGACCGAGCCCTGCCCGACCTGTCAGGGGACGGGGCGGGTCTTCACCGCGGAGACCATCGTCCGGCGGATGGAGCGGGCGGTCCGGCGCCTGGCGAGTGAGGGCCGCCGGGATCCGATCGTCATCAAGTTCCCCCCCGACGTGGCCTTCTACGTCCTGGAGCAGGAGAAGGAGCTGGTCAAACGCCTGGAGAAGGGGGTCGGCTTCTCGGTCGAGATGCGGGACGACCCCCTCCTCAAGCCCGACGAGTTCAAGCTCGTGGTGAAGGGGGCGGGGCGGGACATCACCAGCCAGTACGCGGTGGCGTAGGGGCTTGCCTCCCAAGGACTTGACCGAGTCCGTCCAAGGTCGTATTTTTCGAGGCTCGGACCAATCCAGACCTTAGGTATCCCCATGTCGTACGCCATCTTCCGCTCCGGCGGCAAGCAGTTCCGTGCTGAGAAGGGTAGCACGCTCCGACTCCCCACCCTCCCGGGTGAGGCGGGCGCCACCGTCGAGTTCAACGAGGTCCTCCTCGGCTCCGACGGCGCCAACGTCAAGGTGGGCGTGCCCACCCTCAAGGGCGCGTCGGTCTCCGCTGAGATCGTCAAGCACGGCCTCGGCGAGAAGATCGTCGTCTTCAAGTTCAAGCGCCGCAAGAACTACGCGAAGAAGCAGGGCCATCGGCAGGGGTTCACCGAGGTCCGGATCCGCGACATCACCCTCGGCTGATCGAGAGCGAGACTCCCATGGCACATAAGAAAGGTGTTGGTTCCTCCCGCAACGGCCGTGACTCGAACCCGCAGTACCGCGGGATCAAGAAGTTCGGCGGCGAGAAGGTGATCGCCGGCAACATCATCGTCCGGCAGTGCGGCACCAAGTGGCACCCCGGCAACAACGTCGGGCTCGGCACCGACTACACGATCTACTCGCTCATCGATGGCGTCGTGAAGTTCGAGCACAAGTCGAAGAGCCGCTTCAAGGTCTCCGTCTACCCGGTCTCCGCCGCGTCGTAAATCGCGCCACCGGGTGGCATGGCCGAGCGCCCCGACTCTGCGGAGTCGGGGCGCTCGTCGTTTCAACCTTTAGCCTTCCGCTTTCAGCTTTCAGCCTTCAGTCCCCGTTAAGACGTTCCGTGCCAAGGCCACGTCATCCGTGCAGATGGCATCGACGCCCCAGCCGGCGAGGCGCGTCATCAGGTCGCCGCGGTTGACCGTCCAGGCGATCACGCGGCGGCCATCGGCGTGCGCCGCACGGATGAAGGCCTCATCGATGCAGTCGACGTGGCGCCAGCAGTCCCGGGCATCGACCGCGCGGGCCGCAGCGGTGGCGTCGATCGGATAGCTGACCTCGAGGACGCCCCGCGGGGTCGCGGGGGCGAGCTGCCCGGCCCGAAGCACCTGCCGATGATCGAAGGCGTGCAGGGCGGCGGCGCCAAGGTCCTGCCCACGAGCCGCATCAAATGGGAGTGGGATCGGGCGGCGGTGTCGCGCGATCACCGCGAGGGTGCCCTCGGCGGTCGCCGCCCCCTTGAGCTCACAGTAGAGTCGGAGGCGATCGCCCACCGCCTCGAACACCGCATCGAGGGTCGGGATCGGCTCTCCGCGCACGGTCCGGGCCGTCACCTCGGCGGCGGGGAGGGAGGCGATGGGGGCCCCATCCGGGAAGACCGGGTCATGATGCACCACGATCACCCCATCGGCGGTTCGATGCACATCGAGCTCGCAGGCGTCCGCCCCCAGCTCGACTGCCCGCCGGAAGGCCCGGAGGGTATTCTCCACGGCATCCCGGGACGCCCCGCGGTGGGCGATGATCTCTGGACGCGTCACAGCCGAATCTTAACGCGGGCCCTCCGCCGGCGTCTTATCGGGCGGAACCATCGAGACCATGGGCGATACGACCGGCATCACCTCGGAGACGACGGACGCGGCCCTGATCACCCGGTGGTTGGCGGGGGATCAGCGGGCGGCGTCGGCGTTGGTGGACCGGCACGCCACCTCGGTCGCGCGCTTCGTGGTGAGTCTGGGGGAGCGGGACCGGACCGAGGAGTTGGTGCAGGACACCTTCGTTCGGGCCTTTCGGGCGATCGGGACGTTCCGGTCGGACAGCCTCTTCCGGACCTGGCTCTTCACGATCGCGAAGCGCGTGGTGCTGGACCATCGCCAGAGCGAGCGCCGCCGCCGTGAGGTGGTGGAGCTCCAGGACGACCACGTGGTGACATCCTATGATGCCCTCGACGGGGTGATCGGCGATGAACGGATGCAGCAGGTGCGGGTGGCGATGCAGGGGCTGACGCCGCTCCAGCGTGAGGTGTTCACGTTGCGAGTGACCGAGGGATTGCCGTATGAGGAGATCGCACAGGTCCTGGGGAGTTCGGCCGGCGCCTGCCGCGTGCATTACCACAACGCCGTGAAGGCGATCAAGGAGCGAGTGACCGATGCGAGTGTGTGACGACGACACGATGCAGGACGCCCTGCCGGACTATGTGCAGGGCCGATGCGCGGATGAGACGGCGGCGGTGGTCCGGGCGCATCTCGCGAGCTGTGCGGCGTGCGCCGAGGAGGCGGAGTTGATCGCCCACGCGGGGGAGGTCATCGCGCGTGCCACGCCATCGATCGCGACCACACGGATCCTTGCCGCGGTGGATGCGGCGCGCGCCTCCGCGCGACCGGCGACGCCCGCGCCTGCCTCGACGGTGATTCGGACCCGCCGGTGGTGGGCCTCACGGCCGATCATGGCGGCAGCGGCCTCCATCCTCGTGGTCGTCTCTCTGTCCGTCCCGACGCGGCGTGGGACCCCAGCGGGGACGAACCCTGAGGTCGCGCTCGAGCGCAGCATGGGGGCGGATGCGCCGGGGCGTGCGACCACGGCACCCGGTGCCGTCACCTCGGTCGATCTCGCCGGAGGGCTCGCCACACTCTCCTCCGCGCAACTGGAGGCCCTGCTGTCCGAGCTCGACGCGCTCGAAGGGACGGTCCGTGCCGAACCCGCCACCATCGCGCTCCCCCTCATCGATACCCCGGAGCTCCTCTGATGCGCAGTCGACTCGCACAGGCGGCGTGGGTCGCCCTCCTCTTCCCGCTCATCGCCACGATCCCGACCACGGCCGCGGCCCAGAATCGGCCCCTCACCATCCCACAGCGCGGCGAGCGTCGCCCCTTCACCGCGGCGCAGCGCGATTCGCTCGAGGGACGGGTCCGCGAGCGGATGGCCCAAGTGATGACGCGCCAGCTCGCGCTCTCGGATGAGCAGTCGCGGCGACTCGGAGTGGTATCCCAGCGACTCGAGCCACGGCGGCGCGCGCTCGTCGCCGAGGAGCTGGCGGTGCGTGCCGCGCTCCGAGCCCAGATCGCCGCGGGCGACTCGGCGCGGGACACCGAGGTCATGTCCCTCATCGAGCGCATGCTGAAGGTGCAGCGGGCTCGGGTCGAGTTGCTGGAGACCGAACAGCAAGAGCTCGCGAGCTTCCTCTCGCCGATGCAGCGTGCCAAGTACCTCGGTCTCGAGGAGCAGATGCGGCTCCGGATGCAGGAGGTGCAAGGCCGTCCCATGCCGGGGCAGGGGCCGCCACCACCGGGCATGATCCCGGGCGGTCTGCGTCGAGGCGGTCCGCCGGCCGGGGCGCGGGTCGAGTTGCGACGCGTCCCCGACTCGGCCTGATCCACCGCTGACGGGCTCGTGACCTGATCCATCGGGCGCGCTATCGTTCGCGGGATGGCGCTCCCGACCTTCGACCCCGCGGCCCCTGAGGTCGCCGCCGACCTCTACGGCAGGTCCGCGCGGCTCCGCGAAACGACCCCGATCGCACGCCTCGCCGGTG
>CAIVJV010000336.1 GCA_903906325.1 uncultured Gemmatimonadota bacterium | reverse complement strand
CTCCACTGACGCCGGCCACGACGCGAGCGGGGGCAACGACATCAGGACGCTCTCGGTCCGTGCCCCGGTCTGCAGGCCGAAGATCGTGCCGCGGTCATGTACGAGGTTGAACTCCACATACCGCCCCCGCCGATAGAGCTGCAACGCCTTGTCGCGCTCGGAGTAGGGGAGATCGCGCCGTGCATCGACGATCGGTCCATACGCATCGTCGAGCGCACGGCCGATGCTCGTCACGTACGCATGCAGCGCCTCGGCGTCGAGATGGAACGGCGCCTCGTTGGGCCGGAGATGATCGAAGAAGACCCCGCCGATCCCACGCGCCTCGTTGGCACGATGGAGGTTGCGGAAGTACTCGTCACACCACGCCTTGTGCGCGGGGTAGAGGCGCGCGTCGTGTGCGTCGCAGGCCCACTTGAGCGCGCGATGGAAGTGGCGCGCATCCTCGGGGAAGGGATGCATCGGGGTGAGATCGGTCCCGCCGCCGTACCAGGCGTCGTGGAGCCGGCCGTCGGCATCGGTGAGCTCGAAGTACCGCACGTTGAGATGCACCGTCGGGACCATCGGCGACCGCGGATGCACGACGACGCTCACCCCGGTCGCGAAGAAGTAGGGGGTGGAGTCCGTCGGGACGTTCCCGCCGAGCCGCTTGGCGGCCTCCGGTGGGAGGATCCCCTCGACGAGGGCCCGGTTCACGCCCGCCTTCTCGAAGACCGCGCCGTCGGCCAGGAGACGCGAGCGTCCCCCGCCACCGCCCTGCCGGTCCCAGGTGGCCTCCTCGAAGCGGCCGCCATCGAGCCCTTCGAAGAACGTGGTGATCTCGTCCTGCAGCTGCGCGGTCCAGGCCGCCATGGTCTCACGACGCGCCGTCCGTGTCTTCCCTCCCATCGCCTTCATGAGCCGACCTCCATGGCATGACCGGCAGCCGCGTGCGCCCGCGAATCCCATCCTTGCACGGTCTCGATGAACGCCTTCGCGTGTGCGACCGGGATATCGGGCAGGATCCCATGACCCAGGTTCGCGATGTAGCCCGGCCCGTCGATCTGGGCGAGCATCTGCCGCGTCCGTTCGCGGATCACCTCGGGGCTCGCGTAGAGCGTGGTGGGATCGAGGTTCCCCTGGATCCCGCGCGAGGTGGCGTCCGCCACGCCACGCGCCCACGCGGCATCGGTATGCCAATCGACGCCGAGCACGTCGCAGCCGGTGGCCTCCGCGATCTCGCCGAGGGCCCAGCCGGCGCCGGGCGCGAAGCAGATGACGGGGACGCCGGCGGTCTTCGCGATCGCGGCGGCACGCGCCATGTAGGGGAGGGCGAACTCACGGTATTCGCGCGGACCGAGTGACCCCGACCACGAGTCGAAGATCTGGAGCGCCTGCGCCCCCGCGGCCGCCTGCGCGACGAGGAAGCGCCCGACGTTGTCGGCGAGGCGTGCCAGCAGCGCGTGCGCGAAGGTGGGATCGGCGAAGAGGAGCTTCTTCGCGATGCTGAACGACTTGGTACCCTTGCCCTCGGTCATGTAGGCGAAGAGGGTCCACGGGGCGCCGGCGAAGCCGATGAGGGGCACCCGACCATGGAGTTCGCGTCGCGTCATGCGGAGCGCGTCGCAGTGGAAGCGGAGCCCCTCCTCGGGCTCCACGTCGTGCAGGCGCCTGAGGTCGGCCATCGTGCGCACCGGATCGGCGAACTGCGGACCCACCCCTTCATCGACCGTGAGCGACATCCCCATCGCCGCCGGGATCACCAGGATGTCGGAGAAGATGATCGCCGCATCGACGCCCAGGAGATCGACGGGCTGGAGCGTCACCTCGGTGGCGAGTTCCGGGGTGTGGCACATCGTGAGGAAGTCGGCCGTGGCGCGCACCGCCCGATACTCGGGGAGATAGCGACCCGCTTGGCGCATCATCCAGACGGGGGGGCGTTCCACCGGTTCACGGCGGCAGGCACGGAGGAAGAGATCGTTGGTGGGAGTCGACATCAGGCGTTCCGGGAGGGGCGGGGGAGACGACGTGCGCCGGGGGTGCCGCGCGGGGGCTCCGGCGGGATGGGGGGACCGGCGAAGAGGGATTCCAAGGTGACGCTGAAGGCCTGCAGCGCCTCGCCATGCGCGATGGCGGTGCGGAGCTTGGTCATCGGCCGAGCGAGGAGCTTGGCGACGATGCGATCGGTGGCGTGGTCGGCGACGGCATCGCCGGCGGCGAAGGTGAGTTCGCGCCGGCAGATCTCGGTGAGCGCCTGCGCGACGAGGAAGCGCCCGACGTTGTCGGCGAGGCGTGCCAGCAGCGCGTGCGCGAAGGTGGGATCGGCGAAGAGGAGCTTCTTCGCGATGCT
>CAIVJV010000335.1 GCA_903906325.1 uncultured Gemmatimonadota bacterium | reverse complement strand
TGTTGTTTAAAATGAGCCACTTAAGTAGGAAGCGTGAAATGTTGAAAAGTGTTTTTGTGAATAGATCCTGGCGCGCTCATTCCCTATTGCGCACTGGTACCGACTTCGGCTAATCTTCGGTTTCCAGCCCCGTCTCACCTTCCTCGGCGTTCCTTCGGGATAGCCCGCACCCACCCCCCCGCTACATTCCACTTCAGGAGATCCCATGGCGACCCCAACCACCTCTCAGCAGTCCGACAAGGCGAAGGCGCTCGGTCTCGCGGTCTCGCAGATCGAGAAGTCCTTCGGCAAGGGCGCCATCATGCGCATGGGCACCGATGGCGCCAAGGTGCGCGTCGATGCCATCCCCACCGGGGCGATCAACCTCGACGCGGCGATCGGCGTCGGCGGCTTCCCGCGCGGGCGCATCACCGAGATCTACGGCCCCGAGAGCAGCGGTAAGACCACGGTCTGCCTCCACGTCGTGGCCAACGCGCAGAAGCAGGGCGGGACCGCCGCCTTCATCGACGCCGAGCATGCGCTCGACACCGACTACGCGGCGAAGCTCGGGGTGGATGTCGAGAAGCTCCTCGTCTCGCAGCCCGACACGGGGGAACAGGCGCTCGAGATCTGTGAGATCCTCGTCCGGAGCGGCGCCGTCGATGTGATCGTCGTCGACTCGGTCGCGGCCCTCGTCCCGAAGGCGGAGATCGAAGGGGAGATGGGGGATTCGCACGTGGGCCTGCAGGCGCGCCTCATGAGCCAGGCGCTCCGGAAGCTCACCGGTGCCATCGCCCGCTCCAACTGCTCGGTGGTCTTCATCAACCAGCTCCGTGAGAAGATCGGGGTGATGTTCGGGAACCCCGAGACCACGACCGGCGGCAAGGCGCTCAAGTTCTACGCGTCGCTGCGTCTCGACATTCGGCGCATCGGCCCGGTGAAGGAGAAGGAGGATGTGATCGGGTCGCACGTCCGTGTGAAGGTCGTCAAGAACAAGGTCGCCCCGCCGTTCAAGCAGGCGGAGTTCGACATCATGTACGCCGAGGGGATCTCCCACACCTCGCTCCTCGTCGACATCGGCGCGGAGAGCGGGATCATCGAGAAGTCGGGCGCCTGGTACAGCTACGGCGACCAGCGGATCGGGCAGGGCCGGGAGAACGCCAAGCTCTTCCTGAAGGACAACCCGAAGGTGATGGCCGAGATCGAGGAGAAGGTGAAGCTGGTCTTGGGCGTCATCAAGCCGGTGGAGGAGTCGGACGAAGAGTAGGACGAGGTAGAGGTCAGGACGTGATGATGCCCTTCGGTCGGGGGTGTGATCTGTGGTGAGTCGCCGGGGCCCGGAATCCCCGTCGTTCCACTCGGGTCCACCCCCGACCGTTTTGGCGGCCGTCCCGGGGGGATCTGACGGGAGAGCGGGAGGCGATCGGGCGCGTCCGGGCCGCCCAGAGCGAGCACCCGCCACGTGTTACAATCGGGCGTTGGACGCCCTCGCCCGCCGCGCGCGGTCTCGGTCGGAGCTCCGGCGGTGGCTCCTCGAGCGCGACTATGCGGCCGATGAGGTCGACGCGGTCCTGGAGCGATTGGTCGCCGCTCGGCTCCTCGACGACCTCGCCTTCGCTCGTGGGTTCGTCCAAAGCCGGCTCGGGGAGGGGCGTGGGTATGGTCCCGGACGGGTGCGGCTCGAACTGATGCGACGCGGGGTGGCCCGGGAGGTGATCGACCGGGTCCTCGCCGAGCATCAGGAGGACGCCGGCGTCGATCCCGCGCAGGCGGTCGAGGTGGCGGCCCGCAAGCGGCTCCGCTCGCTCGCTGGGCTGGAGCCGGCGGTGGCGGAACGACGGTTGATCGCTTGGCTCCTTCGCCGGGGCTTTCGCGGGGGGATCGCCGGTCAGGTGGCGCGTCGTCTGCTTCGGGAAGAGGGGTGATGGGAGCGGCCACCATGCCGCGCGCCCGTCGCGATTGAGGTCATCCTGGGGGACCCGTTAGTCTCCTCCCCATGACACCCACCGCTCGCCCTCTCCCGACCCCCTTCTCCCTCGCCGGTCGCCGCGCGATCGTCACCGGTGGCTCTCGTGGCATCGGCGCGGCCGTCGCGCATTACCTCGCCGACCTCGGCGCCGACGTCGGGATCGGCTATCAGTCGCGGGCGGCGGAGGCTGAGGCGCTGGTC
>CAIVJV010000334.1 GCA_903906325.1 uncultured Gemmatimonadota bacterium | reverse complement strand
GCGTCCGGCGCAGCCCGCGCCGACGACCCGTCCCCCGGCCGCCGCGCCGGCGGCGCGTCCTCCCGCCGCGGGCCCGACGGGCCAGCCGGCCGGCGTGCGCCGCCCGTAAGTCTGGCGGCTCGCCTTCGGAGGCCGCGGTCGTGACCGCGCCAACGTCCGGCCCGCTTCGGGTCGCTGACATCGCCGCCATGTTGGGCGCGACGATCGTCGGCGACCCGTCGGTCGTTGTGACCGGCGTCGCGCCGCTCGATCGGGCGCGTGCGGGCGACCTCTCCTTCCTCGCCTCCGCCCGGTACCTCGAGCTCTTCGCTGCGACGCAGGCGAGCGCCGTGATCGTCTCCCCGGACTTGGCGGAGGCGGCGGGGCCTTGTGGGACGCGGCTCGTGGTGGCGAAACCCCATGAGGCGGTCCTCGCGGTGGTCGCACGACTCCATCCTCGTCCCGTCCCACCCTTCCGCGGCGTGCACCCCACCGCGGTGGTCGCCGCCGATGCGACGATCGCGCCCGAGGCGTGTGTGGAGGCGCACAGTGTGATCGGGGCGGGGGCGACGATCGCCGCCGGGGCGTGGATCGGCCCGCACTGTACCGTCGGGGCGGGAAGCGTGATCGGGGCGGAGACGCGACTGATCGATTCGGTCACCGTGTACGCGGGATGCCGCCTCGGGGCGCGTGGGCTGATCCATGCGGGGACGCGGATCGGCAGCGATGGCTTCGGCTTCGTCTATCGTGAGGGCGCGCACCAGAAGATCCCGCATGTGGGTGGGTGTGTGATCGGAGATGACGTCGAGATGGGGGCCAACTGCACGATCGATCGCGGGAGCATCGACGACACCGTGATCGGGGATGGCACCAAGCTCGACAACCTCGTGCACATCGGGCACAACGTGCGAGTGGGACAGCACTGCCTGATGGCGGCGGGGTGCGTGATCGCCGGGTCGGCGCGTCTCGAGGATCTGGTGACGCTCGGGGGACAGGTCGCGATCGGTGGGCATCTCACGGTCGGGCGCGGAGCGCGGATCGCCGCGAAGTCCGGGGTGATCAAGGACGTCCCACCGGGAGAGACCTGGAGTGGCTTCCCCGCGCGCCCGCACCGCGAGGAGATGCGCCGGGCCGCCGCGGGGTCACGGCTCACGCGGATCATCGCGGCGCTCGAGCGGCTCGTGGGCGAGGGGCAGGCGGACTGATGGGTCGGCGCACCATCGCGCGGCCGGTGACCGTCGCCGGGACCGGGCTCCACCTCGGGCGCCCCTGTGCCCTGACCTTCGAGCCGGCCTCGGTCGGCGAGGGGGTGCGCTTCCGCCGGACCGATCGCCCTGGCGCACCGATGATCCCGGCGCATGTCTCCGTCGCCGTGGCCGCGGAACGGCGGACCCAGCTCGGGGAGGGGGCCGAGGCGCTCCATACCGTCGAGCATGTGCTCGCCGCCGTCGCAGGGCTCGCCATCGACGACCTCACCATCGCGATGGATGCGGCGGAGCCCCCCATCATGGATGGGTCCGCCGAGCCCTTTCGGGCCGCCTTGATCGACGCAGGTCTCGTGGACCAGGGGGGCGAGGTCGCCGTGCTCCGCCTGCGCGAGCCGGTGCGCGTGGTGGATGGCGACTCGGTATACGTGGCGACGCCAGCCGAGGGACTCGAGCTCGAGGTGCGGATCGACTTCCCGCACCCCCTGATCGGCGCGCAGGAGGGACGGTACGCGGTCACCCCGGAGCGCTTCGGGGCCGAGCTCGCTGGGGCACGAACCTTCGGCCTCCTGAGTTGGGTGGAGGAGCTGCGGGCGAAGGGACTCATCCAGGGGGCGTCGACGGCGAACACCATCGCCCTGGATGCGACGGGGGTCGTCGAGACCACGCTCCGGTGGCCCGACGAGTTCGTGCGGCATAAGGCGATGGATGTCGTGGGGGACTTGGCGCTCGCCGGATGCCGCGTGGCCGCGCGGATCTCGGCGACCAAGCCGAGTCATCGTGGGACCGTCACCCTCGTGCGGGCGATGCTCGCACAGGCGGCAGGGCACTCGAACAGGGGGCAATCGGTGGATATCGAACAGATCATGCGCATCCTCCCGCATCGCTATCCGTTCCTACTGGTGGATCGGATCGTCGAGATGCAGGAGAAGACCCGCATCGTCGGGATCAAGAACGTCACGATCAACGAGCCCTTCTTCCAGGGGCACTTCCCGGGCCATCCGATCATGCCCGGGGTCTTGATCGTCGAGGCGATGGCCCAGGTGGGAGGGGTCCTCCTCATGGGGACGGTGGATGCGCCGGAGACCAAGGTCGTGTACTTCATGTCGCTCGACAACGTGAAGTTCCGCCGCCCGGTGAAGCCCGGGGACCAGTTGCGGATCGAGGTGGACATCGTGCAGCTCCGGAGCACGATGTGTCGCATCAAGGGGGTGGCGAAGGTGGATGACGTGGTCGTCTGTGAGGCCGATATGGCCGCCGTGGTGCGCGACCGATGAGTGCCACGATCCATCCCACCGCGATCATCGATCCCGGCGCCCAGCTCGGGACCGACGTGACGATCGGTCCGTGGGCCGTCGTCGGTCCCCATTGCACCGTCGGCGATGGGAGCGTGATCCAGACCCGCGCCGTCCTCGAGGAGCACGTGCACCTCGGCCCCCGCGTGACCGTCGGCATCGGCTCGGTGCTCGGAGGCAGGCCGCAGGACCTCAAGTTCAAGGGGGAGGTCACCACCGTCGAGATCGGCGAGGGGACGACGATCCGTGAGTACGCCACGATCAATCG
>CAIVJV010000333.1 GCA_903906325.1 uncultured Gemmatimonadota bacterium | reverse complement strand
TCCCCGAGGCGGTGCGTGCCGTGCGCGCCTGTGCGCCGAGCCCCGGGGATGTGTTCCTGCTCAATAGCCCGTGGCACGGCGGCTCGCATCTGCCCGATCTCACCATGGTCGAGGCCATCGCCGATGGCGACCGCGTGGCGGGCTACGCCGTGGTGCGCGCGCACCACGCGGATGTCGGGGGGATGAGTCCCGGGTCGATGCCGCAGGGCGCGACGGAACTCGTGCAGGAGGGGCTGATCCTCCCGCCGGTGCGGCTCGAGCGTGCGGGGGTCCCCGATGACGATCTGCTCCGCCTCGTCCTCGCCAACGTGCGCACCCCAGAGGAGCGCCGCGGGGACCTCGCGGCGCAGCGTGCTGCCTGTGCGGCAGGCGCGACGGGCTGGCGGACGTTGCTCGCCCGGCATGGTCGGGAGCGCCTCACCCAGGTGGTGGAGGGGCTCGTGGCGTACGCCGAGCGGCGGGCCGTCGCGCGGTTGACGGCGCTCGAGGGTGCCGAGGGCTCGGCTGAGGACGTGCTCGAGGGGGATGGGGTCTCCGAGGCGCTCATCCCCGTGCGGCTCACGCTGCGCATCGCGGGGGGTCGCCTCCATCTCGATTTCACCGGGACCGCACCGATGGTCGCGGGGAATGTGAACTGTCCGATCCAGGTGACGCGTGCCGCCGCGCTCTTCGTGCTCCGATCATTGCTCGAGGACGATGTCCCGACCAATGCCGGGATCGCATGCCCCATCACGATCGTCACGCCGGACGACTGTTGCATCGCCGCGCGGGCGCCGGCGGCCGTCGCCGCAGGGAATGTGGAGATGAGTCAGCGACTGACCGACCTGATCTTCGCGGCGCTGGCCGCGGCCGGCGTCGCCGTCCCGGCGCAGGGGCAGGGGACGATGAACAACATCACCTTCGGCGGCGCGGGGTGGACCTTCTATGAGACGCTCGGCGGGGGGCAGGGGGCGAGCGCCCGGGGGCCGGGGCCCGACGCGGTGCATGTGGGGATGAGCAATACGCGCAACACCCCCATCGAGGCGCTCGAGCGCGCGTACCCCATCGTCATCGATCGCTATGCCATCCGTCGCGGCTCTGGTGGGGCGGGGATGCACCGCGGTGGGGATGGCGTGATCCGCGCCTACCGCGTGCTCGCGCCCTGCACCGTCACCGTGCTCACCGAGCGTCGCGCGCGCGCACCGCGCGGCGCGGCGGGCGGCGGGGCGGGGGCGCTCGGGGAGAATCGACTCAACGACGCGCCACTGCCGGCGAAGGGACGGCGCGCGCTCCGTGCCGGGGATGTCGTCGAGCTCCGGACGCCCGGCGGCGGGGGCTACGGGGCCTGACGCGCCGCCCGGGCCCGTGCGTCAGCGCGCGGCGCCCCCCCCGGTGAGTTTGGCGCGCGCCTTCCGCGCGTCCTCGAAGTCCGGGAAGCGCTCGATCGTCTGCGTGAAGAGCTGGATCGCCTCGTCCTTCTGGCCCGCATCCTGCGCGGAGAGCGCCCGCGAGTAGAGCATCACCGCTTGGAAGGGGATCTTCTTCTGGTCCGCGGTGCGCTCCGCGGCGGCGGCCTTGGCCTGCGGGGTCAGCGCCGGGAGCTTGAGGCCGGTGTTCGCGGCCCCCGCCACCTTCGCGACCAGCGCGAGGAAGTCATCGGTCTTCCCCTGATCCCGATGGGTCCAGGCGATCCGCCCCGTCTCGCTGTCGATCGCCTTCAGCGAGAGGACCATCTGGCCCGAGCGATCGGTGATGAACGAGCCCGTCACCATGTGCTTGGCGCCGAGGAGCTTGCCGATCCGCGCGGCGGTGGCGTCATCGACGCGCCCGTCCTGCGCGAGCCGCTGTTCATCGAGCAGCCGCTGGATGTTCTCGCGCTCCACCACGCGGATGCCGGGGTTCATCCCCAGGTCGGTGATGAGCAGGTCGGCGATCCCCTTGGAGAGCGGGGCGAGCTCGGCGTTCGCCGCGCCGATCGCGCTGTTGACGAAGGGGAGCACGGCGACGGTCGGCCGCAGGTCCTCTTGGGCGACGAGCGGCGTCGTCATGAGGACGAGCGCGAGCGAGCGAGTGAGGCACAGGCGCATGCAGGACTCCGCAGGGGTTCAGGTGTGCACCGTCAGACCTTCCGCAGCGGCGACGACCTCGAGGGAGGCGCCCGCCCGCTGGACCAACGTCCGACACTCCGTCACGATCCGATCGAGCGCCTCGTCCGTGCGCTGGGGATCGTGATGGAAGAGGACCAACGTCCGGACCTCGGCGGCGAGTGCCAAGGCCACCGCCTCCTGGTGGGTCGAGTGCCCCCACCCCGCGCAGGCGACGTACTCCTCGGGGGTGTACATCGCGTCGTGGATGAGGACCGAGGCGCCGCGGACGAACGCCGTCAATCGCTCCCGCCATCGCGGCCCCGCGTGGTACGACGGGTGCGGGGCCAACTCGTCGTCCGGGATGTACACCAGCGCCCCGGCCGGACCGCCCGCTGCGCCGCGCGGCTCGAACCGGTACCCCAAGGCCCCGCCGGGATGCTGCAGGGCGAAGGCCGTCACCTCATACCCCGGCCCGCGCATCGGGGTGCCCTCGGCGATGGAGTGGAACTCGATCGTCGCCGCCAACGCCTCGAAGGAGACCGGGAAGACCACGGGGGACATCTGGTCACGCACCACCTGGTCGACGCTCCGCTCGAGGGACGCCGAGCCCCAGATGCGCAGCCGATGCCCGCGCCCGAAGAGGGGGCTGAAGAAGGGGATGCCCTGGATGTGATCCCAGTGGGCGTGGGTCAGGAAGAGGTCGGCCTCGATCGGCGCGCCCGCCGCCTGGTCCACCAGCGCTCGTCCGAGCGCGCGGATCCCGGTCCCGGCATCGAGGATGATGAGGTGTCCGTCGGCCGTCCGGACCTCGACGCACGGGGTGTTCCCGCCATAGCGGACCGTGTGCGGGCCGGGGCTCGGGATCGAGCCCCGAGTCCCCCAGAACGTCGCACGGAAGCTCATCGATCCCCTCGGGCCATACCGCAAGATGGCGTCCGGACGTCCCCCTCGCGAGGCCGAACGATCACCATCGGTCGGTGACCCAGCGCACCGCGCGGGGAGGGGGCGCGCGGCCCCCGCTCAGGCCCGCAGCGCGGTCCGCCGCTCGAGCGCCTCGCGATCGAGCACGCGGATGCGTCGACGTTCACTCGCGATCCACCCCGCCTGCACGAAGTCGCGGAGCGCTCGCGAGATCGTCTCACGACTCGCCCCGACGAGATGCGCGATGGTCTGGTGCGTGAGGGGCTTGTCGATCAGGTGCCCGTCGCCCTCCGCGGCGTGGTCCAGGAGGAGGCGCGCGATCCGGCCCGGCACGTCGAGCAAGACCAGGGCCCCGATCTTCTCGTCCGCCCGGCGGAGTCGTCGGGAGAGCTCGAGCAGGAGCGCCCAGGCCACGGCTGGGTTCTGTTCCACCCGGTGCCGGAAGTCCTCGCGGCGGAGCACGTAGAGGCTCGCGTTCTCCATGGCGATCACGTGGGCGGACCGCGGCTGGCCATCGATCAGCGCGAG
>CAIVJV010000332.1 GCA_903906325.1 uncultured Gemmatimonadota bacterium | reverse complement strand
CCCCCGAGGGCGGGACCGAGCGTGGTATCGTGGATGGCGATGATGCCACGGTAGCCCGCGGTCTCGTCCGAACAGATCACGAGTTGTTCGTGCCCGAGTTTGGCGATGGTTTCAAAGAGCTTCATAAAAGACAGGGATCAGGGGACAGGTGTCAGGAAACAGAGACGACCACTACAGACCGCTGAGGGCGGCGCGGCCGATGACGACGCGCTGCACCTCCGACGTCCCCTCGTAGATCTCCGTGACCTTGGCATCACGGAAGTACCGCTCCACGGGGTATTCCTTCACATAGCCATAGCCGCCGAAGAGTTGCACGGCCTGGGTGGTGACCCACATCGCGGTCTCGCTGGCGAAGAGCTTCGCCATCGACGACTGCGCGCCGATCTCGACGCCGCGATCCTTCGCGGCCGCGGCCATGTGCAGGAGGCTTCGGGCCGCGGTGATCCGCGTGGCCATGTCGGCGAGCTTGAACTGCACCGCCTGGAACTCGGCGATCGCCTTGCCGAACTGCTTCCGCTCGGTGACGTAGGTGCACGCCGCCTCATACGCGGCCCGCGCGATCCCGATGGCCTGCGCGGCGATCCCGAGCCGGCCATGCTCGAGCGACTGCATCGCGTAGATGAACCCCATGCCCTCTTGACCGAGGAGGCGGTCCGCAGGGACCCGCATCCCGTCGAAGACGAGCTGCACGGTGGGCGAGGCGCGCATCCCCATCTTGTCCTCCTTCTTGCCGACGGAGAACCCGGGGAGATCGGGGGTGATGATGAAAGCGGATATCCCCTTCGCTCCCTTTCGGGCGTCGGGGGTGTCGGTGCGGGCCATCGCGAGGATCACCCCGGCGTGCGTCCCACTCGTCACCCACGACTTGGCCCCGTCGAGGATCCAATGATCGCCATCACGGCGCGCCTGACACCGAAGCGAGGCGGCGTCCGAGCCCGCGTCGGGCTCGGAGAGGGCGAAGGCGCCGAGGCGTTCCCCTCGCGCCATCGGCGCGAGGTACCGCTGCTTCTGCGCCGCTGAGCCGAAGGTGAGGAGCATCTGCGTCGGGAGCGAGTTGTGCACCGACATCATGACCGCGGTGCTCGCGTCGGCGGCCGCGATCTCCTCGAGCGCCAAGAGATAGCTGCGGGCATCGAGCCCGAGGCCGTCATATTCGGCCGGCAGCAACATCCCGAGGAATCCGAGCTCCCCGAGCGCGGGGACGAGCGAGGGCTCGAAGTGCGCGTCGCGGTCCCACGCCGCGGCATTCGGTCGAAGATGCTCGTCCCCGAAGGCGCGTGCGGTCTCGATGATCGCGCGCTGCTCTTCCGTGAGATCGAGGAGGGGGTCGATCATCAGCGGGTCCGCACAGGGGGAAGGCACCGCATCGCTTACGCCTTCCGATAGTCGTAGAACCCGCGCCCCGCCTTCCGGCCGTACCAGCCGGCCGCCACATACCGCTTGAGAAGCGGACAGGGACGATACTTGGGATCGCCGAGTCCCTCGTGGAGGACCTCGAGGATCGCCACGCAGGTATCGAGCCCGATGAAGTCGGCGAGGGTGAGTGGCCCCATCGGATGATTCATCCCGAGCTTCATCACCTGATCGACCGCCTCGGGGGTCCCTACCCCTTCCATGACGGCGTAGCAGGCCTCGTTGATCATCGGCATGAGGATCCGGTTCGCGAGGAAGCCCGGGAAATCATTGGCCTCGACGGGGATCTTCCCGAGCGCCTTGGAGAGCTCCACGGTGCGCGAGTTGACCGCGTCGGTGGTGGCCTGCCCGCGGATCACCTCCACGAGCTGCATCACCGGGACGGGGTTCATGAAGTGCATCCCGATCACCTGCTCCGGGCGCGTCGTCACGGCGGCGATCTCGGTGATGGAGATCGAGCTCGTGTTCGTCGCGAGGATCGCGCCGGCGTCGGCGTGCCGGTCGAGCTCGCGGAAGATCTGGAACTTGAGCTCCTTCCGCTCGGTCGCCGCCTCGACGATCACCGTCGCGCCCTTCACCGCCTCGAGCGAGGTCGCGGTGGTGATGCGCCCGAGCGTCGCGGCCTTCGCCGCCTCGTCGATCGTTCCTTTCTTCACCTGACGGTCGAGGTTCCCCCCGATCGTCGCGAGCGCCTTGGTGAGCGCGTCGGCCGAGACGTCGATCAACGTCACCGGGAACCCCTGCATCGCGCAGACATGCGCGATCCCGTTCCCCATCTGCCCCGCGCCGACCACGGCGAACCGATCCGCAGGCATCGTCATCAGACCATCTCCACACTGAGGGCCACCGCGTTCCCGCCACCGAGGCAGAGCGTCGCGAGCCCGGTCGACTTCCCATGCTGCGTGAGCGCGTGCACGAGGGTCACGAGGATCCGCGCCCCACTCGCGCCGATCGGATGCCCGAGCGCGATCGCGCCGCCGTGCACGTTCACGCGCGCCTCGTCCCACCCGAGCGCATCCCCGTCGGCGAGCGCCTGCGAGGCGAAGGCCTCGTTGGCCTCGATCAGGTCGTAGTCCCCGATGGACGCCCCCGTCTTCGCCATGAGGTTCCGCACGGCGACGATCGGCGCGAAGAAGAGATCCTTTGGGTCCCCGCCGCCGGAGGCATAGCCGGTGATGCGGGCGAGGATCGGGAGCCCATGCGCCTTGGCATACGCCTCCGAGGCGACGACGAGGGCGGCGCCCCCATCGTTCAATCCGGGCGCGTTCCCCGCCGTCACCGTGAGCTCGGCGGCCGTCATCTCCTTCGGCGCGTCCTTCGCGAAGGCGGGCTTGAGCGCGCCGAGTGCCTCGATGGACGTATCGGCGCGCGGCGACTCATCCACGCTGACCACCGTCGGCCCCTTCTTCCCGGGGATCTCGACCGGGACGATCTCATCGGTGAAACGCCCCGCCTTGATCGCCTCGACCGCGAGCTGATGCGAGCGATAGGCGAAGGCGTCCTGCCGCGCGCGGGTGATCCCCGCCTTCTTCGCCGTGTACTCGGCGTGCCCCCCCATGTGCCGGTCGTAGAACGCGCACCAGAGCCCGTCGGAGATGAGCCCATCGGCCATCGTCTGCGCCCCGAACTTCACGCCCGTGCGCATCCCCCGCACATAGTGCGGCGCATTGGACATCGACTCCTGCCCGCCCGCGACCAGGAGCTGCTCATCCCCCGCACGGATCGCCTGCGCCGCCATCATCACCGCCTGCAGGCCAGAGCCACAAACCTTGTTGATGGTGACCGCCGGCACCGTCCCGGGGATCCCCGCCTTCAGCATCGCCTGACGCGCGGGGGCCTGCCCCGCCCCGCCCTGCAACACGTGGCCCATCACCACCTCGCCGATCGCCGCGGCATCGACGCCCGCACGCTGGACGGCGGCGCGGATCGCGATGGCACCGAGGTCGGCGGCCTGCAGCGGACTCAACCCGCCGAGGAACCGACCGATCGGGGTGCGAGCCGCGCTCACGATGACGGGGGTACGCTCACTGGACATCAGAGGATCACCGGCTGGGGGGAATGAGGAGATGCGTCAGGGCGCGCGCCGCGTCGCGTTGAATCCGACCGATGCCCCGATGGCGGGGAGGAGCGCGATCAGGTTGGCGGTCGCCCACCGTGCCGTCGTGCGCATCCCTGAGGGGGGATCGAGCTCGGGCCCGAGCAGGAGGCGGGCGAGCGCCATCGAGGCGGCGAAGCCGACGCCGGCGCCAAGCGCCGTCGCATCGAAGTCGCCGGACTGGTCGCCGAGGCTCCCGATCCCATAGACCACACCGGCGGTGGCGAGCCCGCCGCCGATCGTGCCCGCGGCGAACCCGACGCGTCGGATCGTCGGCTCATGCTCGCTCCCCAGGCGCTGGACGAGCTCCTCGCCGACATAGCGCCCGACGATGAATCCGCCGATCCCGGCGTAGGCCCCCACGACCACCTGGCCCGCCACGCGCGCGGGCTCGAGGCGCGGCGTGGGCTGCTGTTGCGCCTCCGCGACCGCCGCGACGAGCATCAGCCCGAGGCAGGCCGCCCTCATCCCTCGGCGCCTGCGGAGGAGGGGGTCAGGGCGCGGGTGCGGATCTCCTCGGTCACCCGTGCCACGAAGGCCTCGAGCGCGACGACCTCCTGCTTCTTGCCGGCACCGCGCACGCGGACGGCGACCTGCCCCGCCTCCGCCTCGCGCTTGCCCAAGACGAGCATGTACGGCGTCTTCTGGAGCTCGCCGTCGCGGATCCGGTAGTTGAGCGTGTCACTGCGCGCATCGAGATGCGCCCGGACCCCGGCGCCCTTGAGGGCGGCCGTCACCTGCTCGGCGTAGGGGAGCACCTCGTCGGAGATCGGGAGGACGCGCACCTGCTCCGGCGCGAGCCAGACCGGGAAGGCGCCCGCGAAGTGCTCGATGAGGATCGCGAGGAAGCGCTCGAACGACCCGCTGACGGCGCGGTGGATCACCACCGGCCGATGCGCGGCGTTGTCCTCGCCGGTGTAGGTGAGGTCGAAGCGTTCGGGGGCGTTGTAGTCGAGTTGGATCGTCCCGAGCTGCCAGGCGCGCCCGATCGAATCGAGCACGTCGAAGTCGATCTTGGGGCCGTAGAAGGCGCCATCGCCGGGCTTCATCTCGTAGGGGCGGCCCGTGGCGTCCAGCGCCGCTCGGAGCGCGCCTTCCGCGCGGTCCCAGAGTTCGTCCGACCCGATCCGCTGCTCCGGCCGCGTGGCGAACTTGAGTCGCGCCTCGAGCCCGAAGGTGTCGTAATACTCGAGGATGAAGCGCATGAGGAACGAGACCTCCTCCGCGATCTGATCCTCACGCAGATAGACGTGACAATCGTCCTGCGAGAACTGGCGCACGCGCGTGAGCCCGGAGAGCGCGCCGGAGATCTCATTGCGATGCAGCGCATCGAAGGTCACGAACCGCTTGGGCAACTCGCGATACGAGTGCTTGTCGGAGCCGAAGTACAGATGGTGCGAGGGGCAGTTCATCGGCTTGAGCGAGAAATCGTGCTCCCCCGTCTCGTTGTCGAGGACGAGGAACATGTTCTCCTTGTACTTCCCCCAATGCCCCGACTGCTCCCAGAGCCGCTTGTGATAGAGGAGCGGGGTCTTGATCTCGAGGAAGCGCTCCTGCTGCCGCTCCCGGATGAAGGCTTCGAGGGTGTTCCAGAGCTGCGTCCCCTTCGGCGTCCAGAAGGCCGCTCCAGGGGCGTGCGTGAAGAAGTGGAAGAGATCGAGCTGCTTCCCCACCACCCGGTGGTCGCGCTTGCGCGCCTCCTCGAGCCGATGGAGATGCCCCTCAAGCTCGTCCTTCTTAAAGAAGGCGGTGGCGTAGATGCGCTGGAGCATCTGCCGCTTCTCGTCCCCGCGCCAATAGGCGCCCGCGGCGGAGAGGAGCTTGAAGTGCTTTAGGTACGAGGTGTCGGGGACGTGCGGGCCCCGGCAGAGATCGGTGAAGGGGCCGTCGGTGTAGGTCGAGATGATCTCGTCCGACCCCTCGAAGTCCGCGAGGCGCTCCAACTTGAGGGGATCGTCGGCGAAGACGCGCTTGGCCTCGGCCTGCGACACCTCGGCGCGCACGAAGGGGAAGGCCTCCGCGACGACCTTCCGCATCTCCGCCTCGAACGCCTCGAGATCCTCGGGGGTGAAGGGCTTCTCGACCTCGAAGTCATAGTAGAAGCCGTCGTCGATGGCGGGGCCGAAGCCGATATGGGCGTCGGGGCGCAGGCGGCGGACCGCGGTCGCCAGGATGTGCGCCCCGGAATGCCGCAGGACGGCGAGGGCCCTCGGGTCCTTCTCGGTGATGACCTGGAAGCTCCCGCTCTGGCGGATCGGGGTCATCAGGTCCTGCACCTCCCCCTCCACCGCGACGGCGATCGCCGCCTGGAGGAGTCGCGGCCCGATGGTGGCGACGACATCGCGGGCCAGGGTGCCGGGGGCGACCTCGCGGGTCGCCCCGTCAGGGAGGGTCAGGAGGAAGGGGGCGGCGTCGACCATATCGGGGGAAAGCTAGCCGCCCGGTACAGGGGGGCCAACCACGCCAACCTCATGCGCGGCGCGTGGATGCGCCCCCTCGGAGCGGCTAGCTTTCGGGGATGTCCGAGTCCCCGTCCGCCCCACCCGACTTCCCCACCCACTTCGACTTCTCGACCGCCGAACGCGAACTGAGCGCGGCATGGGACGGGGCCGGCCTCTTCCGGGCCGATGCCGACCGGACGACCCGCTGCGGCGGCGACCGCGATCCCTTCACCGTCCTGATCCCCCCGCCGAACGTGACGGCGGTGCTCCATGTGGGGCATGGGCTCAACAATACGGTGCAGGATGTGATCGTCCGGTGGCGCCGGATGTCGGGAGACGAGGCGCTCTGGCTCCCGGGGACCGACCACGCGGGGATCGCCACGCAGAACGTGGTCGAGAAGCAGCTCGCCAAGGAGGGGAAGACCCGCTTCGACCTAGGGCGCGAGGCCTTCGTGAAGCGCACCGAGGCCTTCGTCGAGGAGACCGGGGGGACGATCCTCCGCCAGCTCCGGGCGATCGGCGCCTCCGCCGACTGGTCTCGGACCGCCTACACCTTCTCCCCCGCCCTCTCCACGGCCGTGCGCGAGGCCTTCGTCCGCCTCTACGAGAAAGGGCTCGTCTACCGGGGCCATCGCGTCATCCACTGGTGCCCACGCTGCCTGACCTCGCTCTCAGACGAAGAGGCGGAGTTCCACGACAGCCAGGGAAAGCTCTACCACATCGCCTATCCGCTCGCCGACGACCCCTCGCGGCAGATCACGATCGCGACGACGCGCCCCGAGACGATGCTCGCCGACGTGGCGGTCGCGGTGCACCCGGAGGACGAGCGCTACGCCGACTTCGTCGGGAAGGAGCTGACCCTCCCCTTGGTCGGGATCCGGATCCCGGTGATCGCCGACGCCTACGTGGAGAAGGATTTCGGGACCGGCGCGCTCAAGATCACCCCGGCCCACGACGCGAACGACTTCGAGGTCGGGGCGCGACACCAACTCGGTCGCCCGGTGGTGATCGACGCTGAGGGCCGGATCCGCGCCGTGGTCGATGCCGCGGGCCGCATCCCCGCGGCCCTCGACGGACTCGACCGCTTCGAGGCGCGCAAGAAGGTCGCCGAGCTGCTCGAAGCCGCCGGCGCGCTCGTCAAGGTCGCGGAGCACCCCAACAGCATCCGGCGCTGCTACCGCTGCGACACCGTGGTCGAGCCACGCCTCTCGCAGCAGTGGTTCGTGACGATGGCCCCGCTCGCCGAACCCGCCCTCGCGGCGGTGCGCGACGGCACAATCCGTCTCCTCCCCGAGAAGTGGGAGAAGGTCTACAGCAACTGGCTCGAGGGGATCCGTGACTGGAACATCTCGCGCCAACTCTGGTGGGGGCATCGCATCCCTGTCT
>CAIVJV010000331.1 GCA_903906325.1 uncultured Gemmatimonadota bacterium | reverse complement strand
GGCCCCCGTCACCAGCGCGACGCGCATGCCGACCCCGTCGCTCACGCCGCCGCGCGCCGCGCCGCGAGTCGCGCGTCCTGCCGCTCGAGCCAGGCCATCGGCACCTGCATCGCCCCCAGCGTGCGCGGTCCCATCATCGCCCCGTGCCAATCGGACCCCCCGCTCGGCACCAGGCCGAGGTGGTCGACGAGCGCGAGGATGCGTTTCGCGTCCTCGGCCGAATGGCTGGGATGTTTCACCTCGACGCCATCGAGCCCGAGCGCGACCAACGGCTCGAGGCGCTCGCGGCGCCCCTCGGGCCCCGGATGCGCGATGATCGCGAGCCCGCCGAACCGATGGATGAGCGCGATCCCGTCGGCGATCTCGAGGCGCGCCTTGTCGACGTAGGCCGGCCGCCCCGCGGCGAGGTACTTGTCGAAGGCCTCTCGATGGTCCTTCACATGGCCGGCCGCCACGAGGGCCTTCGCGACGTGCGGGCGACCGATCGCCCCACCCGCCGCCGCGGCGAGCACGGCCGCGAAGTCGATCGGCGCCCCCACGGCGATGAGCCGGTCCACCATGGCCTGCGCGCGCAGACGCCGACCGTCGCGGAAGGTCGTCAGCGCCTGCTCCATCCCTGCCACATCGGCGATGTGCAACCCGAGGAGGTGGACCTCCTGCGCGTCCTGATGGACGCTCAGTTCGACCCCAGGGATGAACCGCAGGCCGAGGCGCACCGCCGCCTCCTGCGCGGCATCGATCCCCGCCATGGTGTCATGGTCGGTCAGCGCGAAGGCCGCGACGCCGGCCTGATGCGCGAGCTCGACCGCCGCCGCTGGCGCCGCCGAGCCGTCCGACGCGGTCGAATGCGCGTGCAGGTCGACCGTGCCGGTCCCGACACTCACGGAGCGTAGCCGGCTTCCGGCGATCGCGTGCTCGGTTGCGAGAGGGTGAAGAGGCGCCGCAGCTCGGCGTCCGAGAGCAGGGCCAGCGACTGCTCCCGCGCCTTCACACCCACCGGGGCATAGCGCGTCACGCGCACGACGCGGTCGGCACCGGCACCATGCAGGAAGAGGAGTCCGAACTCATCGGCGGTCGACTGGGTGACATAGCCGCTGGGATAGACCTCCCAGCTCCGGCCTTCGATCTCGAGACGACGGGTCGGCATATCAGGTGAGCTCCACGATGGAATAGGTCCGATCGGTCGCGATCGGGCGGTCTGGCGCGTCCACCTGAGCGGCGCGCAGGGCGGGCAGGTCCGGCGCCTCACAGAACTCGATGAAGGCGCCAGGCAGGGCGTGCTCCTCGAAGACCCAGTACTGGCACCCCGCGCCCCGGAAGTGCGCGGCCCGGGCGCGACAGCGCTCGAGGAACCGCGCCCGGTCGTTCGGCGTGACCACCGTCCGATGCATGGTCAGCGAGCGCGGCATCTCACTCGACCGATTCGAGCGTCTGCTTGAGGTCGGCCATGAAGCGATCGGCATCGGCGCCATCCACGACGCGATGGTCGAAGCTGCAGGAGAAGTACGCGCAGGTGCGGATCGCGATGGTGTCCTCGCCATCGGCACCGGTGATCACCTTCGGGCGCTTCTCGATCGCGCCGAGCCCGAGGATCGCCGTGGTGCCGACGGGGATGATCGGCGTCCCCATGAGGGAGCCGAAGACCCCGGGGTTCGTGATGGTGAAGGTCGCGTCCTGCACCTCCATGGGGCTCAGCTTCTTGCCGCGCGCGCGCGCCGCGAGATCGTTCACCGATCGGGTGAGCCCGGTGAGGTTGAGCCCGTCCGCATCCTTCACCACCGGGACGATCAGCCCCGTCGGCTCGAGCGCGACGGCGATCCCGAGGTTGTAGCGCTTGCGCAGGATGACATCGGTGCCCGAGACGGTCGCGTTCATCACGGGGTGACGACGCAGACACTCGACCGTCGCCCGCAGGATGAAGGGGAGATAGGTCAACTTCTGCCCCGTCTCCGCCTCGAACCCCGCCTTCATCTGCGCGCGCATCCGAGCGACGCGCGTCAGATCGATCTCGAAGAAGCTGGTGACATGCGCCGCGACCTGCTTGGCCTGCCGCATATGGTCCGCGGTGAGGCGGCGGATCTTCGACATCGGCTCGACCACATCGCCGGGCCAGGCCGTGAACATCGGCTCGGCGTGCGAGGCCACCGGGACGCTCATCGCCGCGGGGAGCCCCGCGGGCATCGCTGAAGGCGTGGCGGGGGTGGGGCGCGCCCCGCCCTGCTCCACGTACGCGACGAAGTCCCGCTTGGTCACCCGCCCGGCGATCCCTGACCCGGTGAGCGAGGCGAGATCGACCCCCGCCTCGGCGGCCATGCGGCGCACGAGCGGCGAGGACTTGGTCCGGATTCGCTCCTCGAATGAGTTGGCGGCCGCGGCGGGACGCGCAGGCACCGGGGCAGGTGCAATGGGGGCCGAGGCCGGGGCGACAGGCGCAGCCGAGGCCGGCGCCGATGCCGATGCCGCCGGGGCCGGGGCCGCCGCAGGCGCCGAGATCGCCGCCCCCTTCTCCGTCTCGATCCGCGCGACCACCGCGTTCACCGGGACGGTCGTCCCCTCCTGGACGATGATCTCCGCGAGGACGCCCGCGCTCGGCGCCGGGATCTCCGCATCCACTTTGTCCGTGGAGATCTCGAAGATCGGCTCGTCCCGCTTGACCTCGTCGCCGACCTTCTTGAGCCAGCGCGAGAGGGTGCCTTCGGCGATCGACTCCCCCATCTGGGGCATGATGACGTCTATACGGGCCACGAGCGTACCTCGGTCAGGTCAGGACTTGGGCGCGGTGGGCGCCGGCGCGCGACGAAGCGCGGAGACGACCAACCACGGAAGAGAGATGGCGCCGACGGCTGCGCCACCCAGCATATAAATATGCCAGTCGCACGTCGGGATGCCCTCACAGCGGGGGGCCTTGGTGAGGAAGGCCACCCCTTTGGAGACGAGGACCCCGACCATCCCGCCGGAGAAGGCGCCGATCCAGGCCATGAAGCACCCGATGGCGACCTGCCGGATGGTGGAGGGGGGCGTGAGGGGCGGCGAGGCAGGAGCGGTCATCGGGTCACCAGGCCACGAGCCGACGCGCGGCCACGCAGATGTCATCGACCTGCGGGAGGACGAAGTCCTCCAGCGAGGGCGCGTACGGGAGCGGGATGTCGTGGGCGGTCACGCGAAGGACCGGCGCGTCGAGGTGGGCGAAGGCGTGCTCATTGATCCGCGCGGTGAGCTCGCCGGCGATCCCCCCCGTGCGGGTGTCCTCGTGCACGATGAGGACGCGATGCGTCTTCCGCACCGTCGCGAGGATCGCCTCGTCATCGAGCGGGGCGAGGGAGCGCAGATCGATCACCTCGACCGAGAGGCCGTCCTGCTGCTGGAGCCGCTCCGCCGCCTCGAGGGCCTTATGCACCGTCGCGGCGTAGGTGATGATCGAGAGGTCGGTCCCCTCGCGCGCGGTCCGTGCCTGCCCGATCGGGACCAGATGGTCCCCCGCGGGCATGACCCCCTTGATGCGACGATACAGATACTTGTGCTCGAAGAAGAGCACGCAATCGTCATCGCGGATCGCGGCCTTCATGAGGCCCTTGGCGTCCTCCGCCGTGGCGGGATAGACGACCTTGAGCCCCGGCGTGTGGATGAACCCCGCCTCGGGATTCTGCGAGTGGAATGGGCCGCCGCGCACATACCCACCGCTCGGCCCCCGCACCACCATCGGGCAGGGTAAGAAGGCGCGGTACCGCGCCGTCGCCACATAGTTGGTGAGCATGTCGTAGGCGTTCGCGATGAAGTCGATGAACTGCATCTCGACCACCGGACGCATCCCCATATGCGCCGCCCCCGCCGCCGCCCCGACGATCGCGATCTCGGAGATCGGCGTATCGATCACACGCGGCTCACCGTATGTGGCGAGCATCCCCTCGGTGACCTTGAAGGCGCCACCGTACGCCCCGATGTCCTCCCCCATGAGGAAGACGTTCGGGTCGCGCGCCATCTCCTCATCGATCGCCTCGCGGATCGCCTCGAGATAGGTGATCTCCGCCATCAGCGGGCCCCTCCCTTGGACGCGTCCCAGGTGCCCCACCCCTCCGGGCGTTCCTGGCCGAGGGCGGAGACATCGGCCCCCTCACGGAACCAGAGGGGTCGCTCCGCCGGTGGGTCGGCATAGACGCCGACCAAGGCGTCGAGCGGGTGCGGGACGCCGGAGCGCTCCGCCTCATCCGTCGCGGCGTCGATCTCGCGCACGATCCGCGCATCGATCTCCGCCAACGTCTCGGCGCGCACCCCTTCGCGATCGCGGAGGACGCGGACGAACCGATCGATCGGGTCGTTCTCCGCCGCCCAGCGCTCGATCTCCCCCTCGGGGACATACGATTGGTTGTCGTGCTCCGCGTGTCCCTTCCGACGATACGTCATGAATTCGAGGAGGGAGACCCCTTCCCCGGCCCGCGCGCGGTCGACCGCCCGCTTGGTGCAGTCGTAGACCGCGAGCACGTCATTGCCGTCGCACTGCTCCCCGTACACCCCGTAGCCGATCGCCTTATCGACGAACTGCTTCGCCGCCGTCTGTTTGGCGGTGGGCGTGGAATAGGCGTAGCCGTTGTTCTCGATGATGACGACGAGCGGGAGCCGCTGCACCGCGGCGAAGTTGATCCCCTCATGGAAGGCGCCGGTGCTCGTCGCGCCATCGCCCACGTAGACGAGCCCGACGCGATCCTCACCGCGCATCTTGAAGGTCATCGTCACACCAGCCATCACCGGCACCATGTCGCCGAGCGGGGAGATCTGTCCGAGGAATCCGCGGGTGGTCCCCGCCGGCCCGATGTCGCCGAAGTGGATGTTGAGCTCACGCCCACGCGTCGGTGAATCCCCCTTGGCCATGTACTGCTTGAGGATCTCAAGCGGGGTGGCGCCCTTCACGAGCATCGCCCCCATGTTGCGGATCAGCGGCGACATCACGTCGCGCGATTCCAGCGCGAAACAGGACCCGACGGCGTCGGCCTCTTGGCCGAGCGAGCGGAAGAGCCCCCCCACGACCTTGGTCTGCCGATAGAGCGCGACGAGGCGCTCCTCGAGGGTTCGCGTGAGGCGCATCCAGTAGTAGAGCGCGAGCTTCCGCTCGAGCGGGAGCGCCTCGCCGAGGTGTCCGCCCGCGGTCTCCGAGCCGCGGCGCCGACGCGCGGCCATCAGTAGGAGGGCGCGAAGGTGTGCGCGGTGTCGACCTGCGTGTGGACGCGGACGAAGAAGGTCTTCACCCCCCGGTCGAGACGGCTCTCCCCCATCTGGTCGGTGTGGGCCTCGATGAAGGTGTAGTGCCCCCCCTCCATCTTGACCGAGAGCTCGAGCGTGGCGGGGACCTCGGGGGTCCCGACCGTGCCTGTGAAGGTCCGCGTGCGCGGCCCCTCGGCGACCTTCTGCATCCCGATCGTCGGGAAGAAGGCGTCAGCGGTGGCGAGGACCTGGTCGGGGTGCAGCGAGGTGCGGTGGAAGTGCTTCATCGACAGGGATCAGGGTCAGAGGTCAGGGATCAGGGCGTCGACGTGGTGTCGAGCAACTCGTTCAACACCGTCTGACGCCAATCGAGGGTGCGTTGCAGGGCCTGCGTGGAATCGCGGCGGAACTGGACGCCGAGCGCCCACTCGCCGGCGGTGAGGAACTTCACACGGGCACGGTAGGTGCCGGGCTCAGGACCGTACTGGAAGCCGTCCCAGACGGTGACGCGGTCACTGTTGGTCGCGAAGAGCCGCCCCTCACCGTTCGCGATCGGCTCCTTGGTCTCGCGGTCCTGGACCACGATGGTGTAGGTGATCACATCGAGGGCGCGCGGGGGGATCTGGTCCCCGGTCACGCGGAAGGTGAAGTCATCGGTCCCGAGCCGCATCACGTGCTGGCGCGGCTTCCCGCTGCAGGCGGCGAGCGCCAGCGTCAGGACGGCGAGTGGGACGAACCGAGCGCGAGGGGACCGCATGTGACCTCCTGCACCGAATCGGGGGGACGACGGACGCACCGCAGGCGCGGTGGCCTCCTACTCAGGAAAGATAGAGCGCCCGCGCCACGTGGCGTAGCCGTTGGACCACCGTCACGACCGCGGTGAGGGCCAAGAGCGTGACCACCCCGTCAAAGACCATCCACTCCCACCGGAGCCCGAAGAAGGCCTGCGGCGCCGCCAGGAGGGTGATCCGCTCCGGCCGCTCGAACCACCCGACCCCCGCGAGATCGACGCCGAGGAGATCCGCCTTGGCTCGGGTGTATGAGGTCAGTTGGATGGCGACGAGGGCCAGGAGGGCGACCGCGAGCATGAGGGGGCCACGCCCCGACGGGTGCGCATGCGTGGCATAGAAGAGGACGATTCCGCCGGACAACGCCCCATCGGCGACGCGGTCCATCGTGGAATCGAGGAATCCGCCGAAGCGGGAGGTGCGGCCGCTCCGACGGGCGACGGCGCCATCGATCACATCGAAGAAGGCGAGGAGACCGAGCGTCCAGCCGGCGAGGTGCATCCGCCCCGCGGCGAACATCACCCCGACGAGCAGGGCGACCCCGGTGCCGATGAGGGTCAGCGCATTGGGCGAGACGCCGAGACGAAGACAGAGGACGACGACGGGATCGATCAGCCGCAGGTACCCGCGGACGATCGCATGCCAGGGCGCGAGCAGGACCGACCGACCGCGCATGGGGACCGTCAATACAGGAGGTACGGCCGCACCTTCCGTTGGAAGGCGGCGAGCGCCGGTTGCATCGCGTCGATCACCTCATCGGGATCGGTGCCGGCGAAGAGCGCCTGTCGGCCCGCTGACGACCCGAATCGCTGGTCGACCGTCCGGTCGGTGACCCGGAGGGAGTCCGCGTGGACGCGCTTGAGCGACCAGAGGACGGCCGCCCCCACCCGCCCCATCGGCGCGCGGTCCCGATCGGTCACGACGATCCGCACCCCAGGGATCTCGCGGTCATTGAACTTCCGATCGGGGGCATCCTTCGGGGTGAACCGCTCCGCCTCGAAGCGCACCCCGACGAACCCGCGCTCGTTGAGCATCGTCGCGAGCCGCGGCGCATCCATCCACGGCGCACCGAAGCGCTGGAAGGGCGCCTTCGTCCCTCGCCCCACCGAGACATTCGTCCCCTCCAGCGGGACGAGCGCGGGATAGACCAAGGCGCTCGCCACCGTCGCCATCGCCGGCGAGGGCACCACCCACGGCAACCCCGTCTCGTCCCACCACATGGTCCGACGCCACCCCCGCATCGGGACCACCGTGAGCTGCACCGGGATGCGCAATTCGGCGGCGAACCACCGCGCCAACTCCCCATTCGTCATTCCGTGCCTCAACGGCGCGGGGTATAATGCGAAGGCGAGGCCCCGGCGGGTCGGGGTGGGATCCTCGGGATTGGCGAGCGCGGAATCGAGGAGCGGGGCCTCCATGCGCCCCGTGATCGGATTCGGCCGGTCCAAGACGATGAAGGGGATCCCGACGCGCGCCGCGGCGCGCATCCCGTAGACCATCACCCCCACATAGGTCCAGGTGCGCGTCCCGATGTCCTGCAGATCGAAGACCAGCGCATCGAGATCCCTGAGCAAGCTGTCCGGTGGTGGCACCGTGCCATTCGTGTACAACGAGTGCACCATGAGCCCCGAGCGCTCATCCAGCTGGTCGGGGAGATTCTCCCGGTCCACGTCGCCGCGGATCCCATGCTCCGGCGAGAAGAGCCGCACCAACGTGATGTTCGCGCGCCTGACGCGCGGGTCCTGCTGCAAGACGTCGATGAGGTGCGTCCCCGAGGCATCGACGGTCGTGTGGTTCGTGATGAGTGCGATCCGTCGCCCCGCGATCACCTGGAGCGAATCCTCGAGCAGGACCGTCATCCCTGGCCGGACCGCCGCCACCTTGGACGGCGTGCCCTGCGCCTTCGGACTCGCCGCGCAGCCGCCGAGCGTCACCGAGACCAGCATGAGCCCCACCACCTTCCCGCCCCACCGACCGAGATGATGCACCCGACCTCCCTCCGTTGGGCCGGCCTCGCCGGCGTCATACTTGCGCTCAGCTGTGCTCCCGCCATCTCGAGCACCGGAGGCGCCCCATCGCCCCACCCGATCCCTGCCGGCATCCGCGGTCTCGCGCCCTCGCTCTCGGCGCCGCTCCCGAGCGAGGCGCGCCGCTGGATCGAGACCACGGTCCAGGCGATGCCGCTGCGCGAGAAGATAGCCCAGATGATCATGATCTGGGTGCTCGGGGACTACACCAGCACGAGCGATCAGACCTTCGCCGACGCCGCCGAGCGCGTGGCGGTCGACCAGGTCGGCGGGGTGATCATGTCGCTGGGGTCCCCGATCGAGGTCGCGGCCAAGGTGAACGCGCTCCAGCGCCGGGCGTCCCTCCCGCTCCTCGTCGGGTCGGATGTGGAGCCCGGGCTCGGTCGGCTGGAGGGGGGCGTCTTCGCCCCCGGACTCCTGCGGGGGGGCGACGCGACGGTACTCCCGAGCAACATGGCGATCGGCGCCACGGGGAACGTCGGGTGGGCACGCGAGGCGGGGCGGATCGTCGGGGAGGAGTCGCGGGCGATCGGGATCCATCTCGCCTTCGCCCCCACGGTGGACGTCAACAACAATCCGGCGAACCCGGTGATCAACGTCCGCTCCTTCGGCGAGGACCCGGACCAGGTGGGGGCGATGAGCGCCGCCTTCATCGAGGGGGTGCAGTCCGCCGCGGTGATGGCGACGGTGAAGCACTTCCCAGGGCACGGGGACACCGACACCGATTCGCATCTCGCGCTCCCGATCGTCGGGGCGACCCGCGCCCGACTCGACAGCGTGGAGCTCCGTCCCTTCCGCGCCGCCTTCGCCGCGAACGTCTCGGCGGTCATGAGCGCGCATATCGCGCTCCCCGCCGTGTCGAAGGATTCGACCCCCGCCACCCTGGTACCCGCGATCTTCCAGTCCCTCCTCCGCGACACCCTCGGGTTCCGCGGCCTCGCCGTCACCGACGCGATGGACATGCGCGGGATCGGCGCCGGGTATGGGCTCGAGGAGAGCGTCCTCAAGGCGGTCAAGGCCGGGGCCGACATCCTCCTCATGCCCGCCGACGTGAACGCCACGATCAACGCCATCGCGGCGGCGATCGAGCGCGGGGAGATCCCCGCCGCACGGATCGATGCCTCGGTGCGGCGGATCCTCGAATTCAAGCTCCGCACCGGCGCGATCCAGCGACCGATCGTCGATCTCGATTCGCTCCGGTCGGTCGTCGGATCGGCGGCGAATCGACGGACGGCCCAGCGGATCGCCGATGACGCGGTCACCCTCCTGCGCAACGACGCGGCGCTCCTGCCGCTCGCGCGCACCGGACGGACGGCGATCCTGACGTTCAGCGGGGAGAACGACATCGTCGCGGGGCGCACCTTCGCGGCGGAGTTGCGCGCCGCGCTCCCCGAGAGCCGCATCATCCGCATCAATCCCACCACCGCCCGTGCGCGCCTGGACTCCCTCGTCCGCCCCGGCGAGCGCGTGGTGCTCGCGACCTTCATCCGCACGATCGAGGGCGAGGGACGCTTCGCGGTCGGGCAGCAGACGGCCCGGTGGATCGATTCCATCGCGCGGGTGCAGCCGACGGTCGTCGTCGCCTTCTCCAACCCGTATGTGATCCGGGAATTCCCCGCCGTGCACCACTACGTGGCGGCGTTCGGCCGTGGGGACGGGATGGAGCGCGCCGCGGTCCAGGCCCTCACCGGTCGACTCCCCTTCCGTGGTCGGGCCCCGATCTCGCTCCCGGGGATCTTCCGCGTCGGCGACGGGATCGTGACGGCGCCCGTGGCCCCTGCGCCCGGCCCCGCGCTCTCGCTCGCCGACTCCGTGCGACGCGTGCTCGACCGGGCCGTCCGTGACTCCGTGACGCCGGGGGCCGTCGCGGTGATCGGCACACGCACCCAGATCCTCGCACAGGTGAGCGCGGGGCGGATCGATTGGGCCGCCGATGCCCCGGCCGCCTCCGTCGAGACGATCTGGGATCTCGCCTCCCTCACCAAGGTGGTGGGACTCACCTCCGCGGTGATGCAGCTCACGGAACAGGGGCGAATCGTGCTCGACGCCCCGGTGCAGCGGTATCTCCCCGAGTGGCAGGGTCGATTCAAGGAGCGCGTGACGGTGCGCCATCTCCTCACCCACTCGTCAGGACTCGCGCCGTTCATCCAGCTCTGGAAGCGCACGAGCTCCGCCGATTCGGCGCGCGCGATCGTCCTCGCCGCCCCGCTCGACACCACCCCGGGAGCCCGGATGGTCTACTCCGACCTTGGCGCCATCCTTCTCGGGCTCATCGTGGAGCGCGTGAGCGGGGAGCGACTCGACGCGTATCTCGCGACGCACGTCTTCGGGCCACTCCAGATGCGGGACACGCGCTTCACCCCACCCGCCGCCCTCCTCGGACGGATCGCCCCCACCGAACGCGATCCCTGGCGGGGGCGGCTCGTGCGCGGCGAGGTCCACGATGAGAACGCCTATCTCCTGGGTGGTGTCTCCGGCCACGCCGGGCTCTTCTCGTCGGCGGCGGATCTCACCCGCTTCGCCCAGATGTACCTGAACGGCGGCCAGCTCGACGGCGTCCGCATCGTCCGACCGGAGACCATCGCGGCCTTCACCCGGGTCCAGTACGCCGAGTTCTCGAACCGGGCGCTCGGGTGGGAGACCCCGACCGGGGGGAACTCCGCCGGGCGCCTCATGAAGCGTCCCGCCTTCGGACACACCGGGTTCACCGGGACCTCCATCTGGATCGACCCCGTGAACGACCGGTTCGTGATCCTCCTGACCAATCGGGTGAACCCCACGCGGGAGAACTCCCGGATCGGGCCGGTCCGGACCACCGTCGCCGACCTGGCCCTCACCCTCGGGAGCGGCCCGACGCGCAGTGTCAGTAGCCCCTGACAATCTTGTTCGCCCCAGGGACCACCCGCATATTTGGGGGGTACGCAGTCTTGGCCACCGTCGTGGCCCCACCTTTGGTCGCGGAGGAACGCGATGAGCACGATGAACGCCCCCGAAGTCATGGTCACCATCACCCCGGCCGCTGCGACCGAGGTGCAGAAGTTCATGAGCGCCGAGAACGTCACCCCCGAGGTCGGCGGGCTCCGCGTGAGCGTGCAGCCGGGTGGATGCTCGGGCTTCAAGTACAGCCTCCTGATCGAGGACAAGCCGGCCGATGATGACACGATCCTCGCGCAGACCGGCTTCAACGTCTTCGTCGATCCGTTCTCCATGCAGTATCTGAACGGCGTGATCATCGACTACGTGACCTCGATGCAGGGCTCCGGGTTCACCTTCAAGAACCCGAACGCCACCGGCGGCTGCGGCTGCGGCAGCAGCTTCTCGGCGTAAGGACCACCTGCGCACCGGCCCCGCGGGATCCGCAGGTGGGCCGTGTCGATCGTCGAAGGCCCGTGTCTCCCGGTGGGGGCACGGGCCTCGTGATTTCCAGAGGATGACCCGTGCCCCCTGTCACTGACTCCGCCTTCACCCCCCTCGACTGGGGGATCCTCGTCGCCTACCTCGCGGGGACCACCGCGCTCGGCATCTGGCTGGGCCGGGGGCAGAAGGATGCCAAGGACTACTTCGTCGCTGGGGGCACGATCCCCTGGTGGGCCGTGCTCTTCTCGATCGTCGCCACCGAGACGAGTGCGCTGACCTTCATCTCGATCCCCGGGCTCGCGTACCTCGGCGACTTCACCTTCCTGCAGGTGGCGACGGGGTATCTGCTCGGCCGCATCGTGATCGCCTACACGTTGCTCCCGAGATACATGGATGGGGAGTTGGTGACGGCCTATGCGCTGCTGGAGCGGCGCTTCGGGACCGCGACGCGACGGTTCGCCTCGGTGACCTTCATGTTCACGCGCGCCTTCGGGGATTCGGTGCGCGTCTTCGCGACGGCGATCCCGATCGCGCTGATCCTCGGGCCGATCGTCCCGGCGGAATACCTGACCCCGGTCTCGATCCTCGCGCTCGGCGGGACGACGCTCCTCTACACCTACCATGGAGGGATGCGGGCGGTGGTCTGGACCGATGTGATCCAGACGGGCGTCTATCTCCTCGGGGGGCTCGGGGCGGTCTATCTCCTCGCGCAGGGCGTCGACGGGGGATGGGGCGCGATCCTCGATCGGGCGGGGGCGGCGGGCAAGCTCCGCCTGATCGATCCCGCCCTCACGATCGAAAAGCCACACACGCTGCTCGGGGGACTCCTCGGTGGCGCCTTCCTCTCCGCGGCGTCGCATGGCGCGGATCAGATCATCGTCCAGCGCCTGATGGCCTCGAGCTCGCTCCGCGACGCACGCCGCGCGCTGATCGGGAGTGGGATCGGCGTCATCCTGCAGTTCGGGCTCTTCCTGCTGATCGGCGTCGGCTTGTGGGCGTTCTACGAGGCACGGACCTTCCCCGCCCCGGACAAGATCTTCCCGACCTTCATCGTCGAGGAGATGCCGCCAGGGATGACGGGCGTCGTGATCGCGGCGATCCTCGCCGCGGCGATGAGCACCATCTCCGGGTCGATCAACGCCCTTGCCGCCGCGACCACGCACGATCTCTGGATCCCACTCCGCGGGCGTGCCGCCGATGCCACCACCCTGCTCCGTGTCTCCAAGACCTTCACCCTCGTCTGGGCGTTGATCCTGATCGGTGGGGCGCTCCTCTACGACGCGGAGGGGACCCCGGTGGTGGTCATCGCGCTCTCGGTGGCCTCCTTCACCTATGGCGGCCTCCTCGGCGGGTTCTTCCTCGCGATGGCATGGCCACGTGCCACGCAGCGGGATGCCATCACCGGGATGGCTACGGGAATCGCCGTGATGACGCTGATCGTCTTCGCGTCACGCATCGCGGCCGCGGTCCCCGCGCTGGACGACCTCCTCACCCCCGTCAAGGGGATCGCCTGGCCCTGGTACGTGCTGATCGGCACCACGATCACCCTCGGCGTGGGTATCTTGTCCTCCGTCACGCACGCCGCGCCAACCGCGGCACGCACCGTCTGAACCGGGGACGCACCGTCTATGTCGCATCTGGTCGTGGGAGTCGATGGGGGGGGCAGTAAGACCGCGGTGGAGGTCGCCGATGGGCGCGGAAAGGTCCTCGCCACCCTCACGGGAGAAGGCTCCGCCCTCCGTCCCGGGGAGTCGCTGCACTCCGCCGAGGTCATCGGCGGTCTCGTACGCGATGCCCTCGCGCAGGCGGGCCAGATGGAGACCCCGCGCCTCCTCTGCGTCGGGGTCGCCGGCGCGGGTCAGGAGACCGAACGGAAGGCCCTCCTTCGGGCGCTCACGGGGCAGTCGCTCGCCGATGACGTGCTCGTCACGACCGATGCCGAGATCGCGCTCGAGGACGCCTTCGGGGAGGGCGCCGGGATCCTCCTCATCGGGGGCACGGGATCCGTGGCCTTCGGCCGTGGGCCCACCGGGACGGTGGTGCGCTGCGGGGGCTGGGGCCCGAACTGTGGGGATGAGGGGAGTGGGACCTGGATGGGGCGACGTGTGCTCAGCATCGTCACCGCCTCACACGATGGTCGCGAACCGGAGACGCGGCTCGTGGGAGCGATCCTCACCGCCCTCCAGCTCGACGAGGTGGACGGACTGATCCGCTGGGCGGCCCATGCGACGCCGCGCGACCTCGCGCAGCTCGCCGAGCCGGCGATGACGCTCGCCGCGGACGGCGACCTCCGCGCGAACTCCCTCTGCACGATGGCCGCCGAGGAGTTGGTGCTGCATGTGCGCACCTTGGCGCGGCAGCTCTTCGTCGATGAGCGCGCCTCGGTCCCGGTCGCGCTCTCCGGTGGGATGCTCCGCCGCGGGAGCTTCCTCCGGCGTCTGGTGGAGCACCGCCTCAAGAGTGCGGTGCCGGGCTCGCATCTGCACGGCGAGCCGGTGGATGCCGCGCGTGGCGCGGTGACACTCGCGCGGCGGACCTTGGCGACGGCCTAAGGCCGTCACCGACGCGGCGAGAGGGCTAGACCGCCTTCGCCGGCACCATCGAGGCGTCCCAGACCCCTTCCGACTTCGCGACGAAGGCCGTCGCCGAGATATCACCCGCGACGTTCACGACGGTGCGCGTCATGTCGAGGATGCGGTCGACGCCGAGCACGATGGCGATCCCCTCCCCGGGGACCCCGACCATCGCGAGGATCCCGACGAGGAGCGGGATCGAGCCGCCCGGCACCCCGGCGGCACCGACCGCTGTGATCACCGACATCACGATCACCATCACCATCCCCCCGAGCGTGAGGTCGATCCCGAAGACCTGACAGAGGAAGATCACGGTGATCCCCTCGAAGATCGACGTGCCGTTCATGCACATCGTCGAGCCGATGGGGAGCACGAAGCCCGCGATCTTCGGCGGGACCCCGAGTCCGTCCGTCGCGGTCTTGAGCGCGGCCGGCAGGGTCGCCGAGCTGGAACTCGTGCTGAAGGCCGTCACCAGCGTCGCACGGACGCGCGAGAAGTAGGTCAGCGGGCTGATCCCGATCACGAACCGCAGGATCAGGGAGAGGTTGACGAACAGGTGGAGGAGCAGCGCGCCCAGCACCACGAAGACGAACCCGCCCAGCGGCTTGAGGAGGGCGAAGCCGAAGCGGGAGGTGACCCCGAAGATGAGCCCCGCCACGCCATAGGGGGCGAGCTTCATCGCCATCCCGACGATGACGATCACCACGTCATTGATCGCCTCGAGCACCTTGAGCATCGGCTCGGCGCGCTCCCGCGGGATCTGCGTGAGGGCGGCCCCGAAGAGGAGCCCGAAGAAGATCACCCCGAGCATGTCGCCATCGGCCGCCGACTTGATCGGATTGCGGGTGACGATGTTCACGAAGGTGTTGATTCCGAATTCGCCGGCGGCCTGCGCCTCAATCTTGGATGAGGCATCCTCCGCGTACGTCGCCATGAGTTCGGCCTTCACCGACTCCGGGACCGCCGCCCCAGGCTGCACCGCCGAGACCATCACCAGACCGAAGGTCGCGGCGATGAAGGTGGTCCCGAGGAAATACCCGATCGCCTTCCCACCGATGCGTCCCACCTTCCGCAGATCCCCGAGCCCCGCCACGCCGAGCGCGATCGAGGAGAAGACGAGCGGCATGACGATCATGAAGAGCATCCGCAGGAAGACCTGGCCGACCGGCCCTGCGAGATAGGTGTTCACCCAGGTGACGCCGGCGTGGGTCGAGCCCAGCTGCGTGTTCACGACGATCCCCGACACCGCTCCGACCACCAGCGCGATCAGGATCTTGGTGTGCAGCTTCATACCGGTGCCGGAGTTGCCGATCGATTCAGCCATGGGAGTCGGTGGGGGAGAAGGATGCGGGAAGGTATCTGGCCTCAGGGAACCCCACCAGTCAGCTCAGGGCACGGCGACGGTCACGGAGACGGTGTCCCGCACCGGGGTCCCGTCCGGCCGCACCGCGGGGCGGAACCGATACTCCTGCAGCGTCTCGCGGATGCGTCGATTGTATCCCCCGTCCTTGGAGGGATTGAAGGCGATCAAGGTCGCCTTCCCCTTCTCGTCCACATCGAACCACGCGACCATCGTATAGGGGCGCACCTTGGAGGGGACCGGCATCGGGAGCAGGGCGAGATTCGTCACCTGCGGCGGATAGATCTCATCGCGACCGCCTCCTGTCCCTGGACCGACCCCGGCCCCTCGACCGGTGCCGACGCCGGACCCGACCCCTCCGCCACTCCCCGAGCCGACCCCCCGTCCCTCCCCCGCCCCCGCGCCACTCCCCGATGTGGCGGCGGCGGGGGCCGTGGGGGCCTCCGCCGCAGGCGGCACGGTGGCCGGAGGGGGAACGGGGGGGTCAGGGGGTCTCGGCACCGGGGGGACCGGCGGCGGGATCGGGGTGGGTGCCGGTGGTGACACGGCCGCGGGACTCACGGGCGCCGGCGCGACCTGCACGAACACAAGCCGCTCTGCACGCACCGGCTCGAGCCCTGACCCCGTGCGACCCCCGCCCCCGCCTCCGCCCGCGGGACCGGCGCCCCCGGCCCCCGTGGTCAGTGGCTGGTCGAGCGTCGCCGCCAGGAACGGCGGGAGGAGGACCAAGACGATGAGCCCGAGGTGCACCAGCGCCGAGACGAACGCCGCCCCGCGGCCGCGCGGCGACGGCTCCGGGATCCCACGGAGGGACCGGAGCGGGGCACGCGGGATGGTTGGGGGAGTGCGAGTGGACATCAGGCTGAAGGAATCGCCTCGCGCATGTTCGCCGCGCAATGGCTCGACGCCGGGGCTGGAAATGATACGGCGGACGTCCTCGAAAGGTCCGTCCGCCGCATCGCCATCTGACTGACCGCGCGGCCCTGCGGCCACGAGGGACCGCGTCAGGTCGGCGGGACGCCGATGACCTTCACCCCCGCCCCACGCGCGATATCCATCGCGTAGATGACCTCTTGGAACTGGACCTTCGGGTCCCCCTTCACGAAGATGATCTTCTCCGGGCGGTTCTCGTAGATCTCGGTCAACCGCTTCAGCAGGTCCTCCTTGCTCACCGGCTCGCGGTTCACCGCGAACTGCTCGCCTGGCAGGACCTCGAGCACGATCTGGTTGGACGCCGAGTTGGCCGCCGCGACCGCCGGATTCGGATCCGGCAGCTGGATGTCGATCGCCTTCCGGACCTGCTGGACGAGCATGAAGATCACGAGGAGCACGAGCATGACGTCGATCATCGGCACGACGTTCGGCTCGTTGTTCAGCCCACCACTCTCACCGACTTTGGCACCCATGGTCGATCACTCCTTCTCGGCTTCGGCCGCGGGCGCACCCGAGGCCTGGTCGGTGATGGCCGCGACGACCCGGACGCCACTGCGGGAGGCGACGTTCCACGCCTGCTGGACCACCTCGTACGGCAGCTCACGGTGGGCCTTGAGGTAGAGGATCGCGTCCTCGCGGCCGGTGTAGATGGTCGTGAGCGAATCGCCGAGCGTGGCGTTGTCGATCTTCTTCTTATTCAGGAAGTACTGCCCATACCGATCGATCCCGAGGATCTGATCGAACTCCTCTTCCGGATGCGACTTCAGGTTCACCCCGGCCGGCGGCTCGGCGGAGAACCCCGACGCGAGCGCCGGGGTCACCACCATGAAGATCACGAGCAGCACCAGCATGACGTCGATCATGGGAACGACGTTGGGCTCCGAGTTGACGCCACCTCCGGTCTTGACTGACACGCCCATGGGCGAGTCCTCCTCGCAGATAGTGGAGTCGCTTACTGCGCGATCGGCGCGCTACCGGCCTGCGCCTTCGTGCTGAACTCACGGGTGAACCGCGACCGACCGAACTCCCCCGACACGCCACGGATGAGGTAGTCGATCATCTCCTTCGAGACATAGGTCATCTCGGAGGTGAGGTTGTCGATCTTGGTCTGGAAGTAGTTGTAGAACCACACCGCCGGGATGGCGACGCCCAGGCCGAGGCCGGTGGCGATGAGCGCCTCGGCGATCGGGACGATGATCGCGTTGATGCCCGACGAGCCCGACGAGCCCATGAGGGAGAAGGCGTTGATGATGCCGACGACGGTGCCGAGGAGGCCGACGAACGGCGCGGTCGAACCCACCGTCGCGATGACGGCGAGGCCGCGCTTGAGCGAGACGATCTCGACGAGCATGTTGCGCTCCACCGCGCGCTCCACCGAGTTGATGTCCGACACGGTGATCGTGCCGTCCATGATCAGCGGCTTGACCTCACCGAGCGCGCCACCGAGGACGCGCGCGACGTTCGACTTCTTGTACCCCTCGGCGAGGTTGATCGCCTCCGTGAGGTTGTCCTCCTCGAGGAACTGCGAGAACTCGGGGGCGAACTTGAGCGTCTCCTTCTGCGCCTTCCGCAGGTTCCACCACTTGCCGGTCGCGACGGTGAGCGACCAGAACGACATACCGAGGAGGAGGAACCAGATCCCCTTCGCGAACAGGGGGCTCTTCTCGAAGATCTCAGCGATGTTCATTTCCATGACTGCATGACTCCTGGAGAGGGTACGGCGGGTGAGAGGGAGTTACCGCTGACGGTTGAAGACGAACGGCTGCTGGACCAGCTGCTTCACCTTGCGCCCGCCGACCTCGGCGGGGAGGAACCGCATCGCCGGGAGCGCGCTGCGCACCGAGGCGGTGAAGAGGTCGTGATCGGAGCGGAGCACCTTGAACGACCCCGACTCCACGCGGCCGAGGGTGTCCACGACGAACTGCGCGAGGACCTGGCCCTCGACGCCCGCCGAGAGGAGGATCTCGGGATAGCGCGGCGATCCGCTGCCGGGGATCGGGGCGACCGGCTTCTCCACCTGGAAGTCGAAGAAGGGCTGGTCCTGGTTGATCGGCACGGAGCCGCCGACGACGCCGGAGGACACGCCCCCCGCGACGCCACGGCCCGAGAAGTCGGCCTCATTCGTGAGCTTCTTGGAGAGATCGATCTCCGGGATCACGTCCGGGATGTCGACGGGCGCGGTGAGGATCTGGAAGCCCTTGGCGATCGGCGGCGCCGCGACCGCATCTGGCGGCGGCTTCTCCGGCTCCGGCTCCGGCTCCTTCTCCTCGACGACGAACTTGGTGACCTGCTCCGCCTCCGCCGAGATGGTCTCGCCGACGTTCTTCGTCGCGACGATCATCGCGAACACGATGCCGGCGTGCGCGAGGGTCGAGGCCAATCCCCCACCGATCCCCTTCTTCTGCTTGGGGCCCGACTCGATCAGGTTGTTGAACACGCGTCCGTCTCCACTCGTGAAAAGTCGCGTGACGGCGGCCCACGTGGCCGCCGGCTCGAGGGAGTCTAGGGGGCACCCGTCGCGGGGGTAATGACGGGAAGATTAGGAATCGGTTAACGCTTCGTGAATGTTCGATGAACGCGTCAGGAGGGCCCGGCGTCCCCGCCGTGCAGGAGGGGAAGCTGGACCGTGAAGGTCGTCCCCCGCCCGATGCGGGAGGCCACGGTGATCCCCCCGCCATGGGCCTGCGCGATCCACTCGGCGATCAAGAGCCCGAGCCCTAACCCCCCCCGCTCGCCGCGGGACCGGGCCCGATCGGCCCGCCAGAAGCGCTCGAAGATGAACGGGACGTCGACCGAGGCGATCCCCACCCCGGTGTCATCGATCGTCACCGCCGCCTGATCCCCTCGCCGGTCCAATCCGATCGAGACGGTCCCGCCACGCGGGGTGTACTTGATGGCATTGGTCACGATGTTGAGGAGGAGTTGCCGGAGGCGATCGGGATCCCCGGAGACCGTGGCCGGCTCGGTGCCCAGCCGCCGCACCGTGATCCCCGCCGATTCCCCGAGGATGGTCGCCGTCTCGAGCATCTCCGCCACGAGCGGTTCCAACGCCACCGGTTCCCGATGCAGGTCGAAGCGCCCTTCGTCCGCGCGTGCGAGGGTGAGGAGCGAATCCACGAGATCCGCCATGCGCGCGGTGTTCGCCAGCGCATCCTCGAGCGGCGCCAACTGCTCGGCCGGGACGTTCGGGAGCTGCATCGCTCGCTCGAGGTTCGCGCGCAGCACGGTGAGCGGGGTCTTGAGCTCATGGCTCGCATCGGCGGTGAAGCGTCGCAGCGAGGCGAAGGACGCCTCGAGCCGCTCCAGCATCGCATTGATGGTCTCCGCGAGTCGATCGACCTCCTCCGCGTCGCCCTCGATGGCCACCCGTCGATGCAGCGAGCGCCCATGTTGGATCGCCTCCAACTGGCGCGCCAAGCGGTCGAGGGGCTGGAGCCCGGACCCGAGCACGCTGAAGGCGAGGAGGGCGGTGCCGAGGATCAGGAGCGGGATCGCGACGAGGCTCGAGGCGAAGCCATCGAGTCGGACCAAGGAGAGCCCTTCGTCGGGCATGCCGACCGCGATGCGGAGGGCGCGCCCAGCAAGGCTGTCGGTGGTGAAGCGCACGCGGACGTAGAGCTGGGCGGCCTCGAGCCGCACGAATCCCGCGGGCCGATCCGGACCGAAGACCCCCGTGACCGCTTGGAGGAGGGTCTCCCGGTCCCGCGTCCCCAGCGTGGCGACGGGGGCACTCAGATAGAGCGGCCGTCCCGCGTCGGCGACCACCACGTAGCCCGGGAGCGCGGCGAGGAGGCGCCCGGTGGCGGCGGAGAGGGCCTCGGGACGCGCCGAATCGGCCCTGACGATGACCCCACTGAAGCGCTGCAGCCCGCCCTGCGCGATCAACTGATCCGCGATCGCGGCGATCTCGTCCACTCGCCGACGGAGGTCGCGCTCGCCGGCGGTGCGCTCAGCGCCGAGGAGGATCATCGCGAGGGCGATCAGGACCCCCGCCCCGCCGAGCGCGGCGAGCGCCGTCAAGCGTCCGCGCAGGCTCCAGAACATCGGCTAGCCTTTGAGCACGTAGCCCACACCGCGGACCGTGGTGATGAGCTTCTTCGCGTGGGTGGCGTCGAGCTTCTTGCGGAGATGCGTGATCACCACATCGACGATGTTCGTACCGGGATCGAAGTGGTAGCCCCACGCATATTCGGTGATCAGCGTGCGGCTCATCACCTTGCCCGCATGGCGCGCGAGATATTCCAGGACGAGGAACTCCTTGGGGGTGAGCTCGATCACCTGGCCGGCGCGACGCACCTGATGCGAATCGAGGTCGACCTCGAGGTCGGCGACGACGATGCGGGGGGAGACCAGCGCCCGCGGGCGGCGGGCGAGCGCCTCCACGCGCGCGAGGAGTTCTTCTAAGGCGAAGGGCTTGGTGACGTAGTCGTCGGCACCCGCCCGCAGCGTCTCCACCTTGGCGTCGATCGCGTCCTGCGCGGTGAGCACGAGGACCGGCCGCTCGAATCCCCCCGCTCGGAGGTTCCGCAGGACCTCAGGGCCGGGTCGCCCCGGGAGCCGCAGGTCGAGGATCACCAGGTCGTAGGGCTGCGACCGCGCGAGCGCCTCGCCCGCCGCCCCGTCCGCGACGAGGTCCACGGTCCAGCGCTGTTCCTCGAGCCCTCGCTTCACGAATGCCCCGACGGTCGGATCGTCCTCGATCACCAGGACGCGCATGGGCTCGCCGCTCCCGCACCGATGGGGGCTGTGCGCCGCTCAGCCCGCGAGCTTCGCGATCTCGCCGAGGATCTCGGCATTCTGCCGCCGGGTCCCCGGCGTCGCCTCCACGAACGACCAGCGGATCACGCCCGTCTTGTCGATGAGGAAGTAGGCCCGGGTGGAGAAGAACGCGGGATGCAACACGCCGTAGGCGGTGGCGACCTCCCGCTTGAAGTCGCTGCCCAGGTCGACCTTCATGCCATGC
>CAIVJV010000330.1 GCA_903906325.1 uncultured Gemmatimonadota bacterium | reverse complement strand
CGGATGTGGCCGGTGCCGATGAGGCGAAGGTCGAGCTCCGCGAGATCATCGAGTTCCTCAAGGACCCGCAGAAGTTCACCAAGCTCGGTGGACGGCTGCCGAAGGGGGCGCTGTTGGTGGGCCCGCCGGGCACAGGGAAGACGCTGCTCGCCAAGGCGGTCGCCGGTGAGGCGGGGCGTCCCTTCTTCTCGATGTCGGGCTCCGACTTCGTCGAGATGTTCGTCGGTGTCGGCGCGTCACGCGTGCGCGACCTCTTCGAGCAGGGCAAGGCGCAGGCCCCTTGCATCATCTTCATCGACGAGATCGACGCCGTCGGACGGCATCGTGGGGCGGGCCTCGGGGGTGGGCATGATGAGCGGGAGCAGACGCTCAACCAGCTCCTGGTGGAGATGGACGGCTTCGAATCCAACGACGGTGTGATCCTCATCGCGGCGACCAATCGTCCCGATGTGCTCGACCCCGCCTTGCTGCGGCCCGGGCGCTTCGATCGGCAGATCGTCGTCGATGCCCCTGACCTCCGGGGCCGCGAGGGGATCCTCACGGTGCATGTGCGCAACAAGCCACTCGCCGACGATGTGGACATCACGCGACTGGCCCGCGGGACGCCGGGGATGGCGGGCGCCGACCTCGCGAACCTCGTGAACGAGGCGGCGCTCCTCGCGGCGCGGCGGAGCCACGAGCGCATCTACATGGTCGACTTCGAGGATGCGAAGGACCGCGTGATGCTCGGCGCCGAGCGGAAGTCGCTCGTGATGAAGGAGGAGGAGCGCCGGCTCACCGCGTATCACGAGGCGGGACATGCCGTCTGCGCCATCCGTGTCCGCGGGAACGACCCGCTCCACAAGGTGACCATCGTGCCCCGCGGGCGGGCGCTCGGTCTCGCCTTCACCCTGCCGGAGGACGATCGCGTCTCCGTGACGCGTGAGCAGCTCGAGGCGCGGCTCGTGATGGCCTACGGCGGCCGCGTGGCGGAGGAGATCATCTTCGGGCGCGACCGGGTGACCACGGGGGCGGCGAGCGATATCCAACAGGCGACGGGGATCGCGCGGCGCTATGTGTCGCAGTGGGGGCTCTCCGATGCGATCGGCCCCGTGCTCGTCGGTGACAACGAGCAGGAGGTCTTCCTCGGCCGGGAGCTCGGCAGCCGGCGGCAGGTGTCGGAGCGGACCGCGCAGCAGGTGGACGATGAGGTCTCGCGCGTGATCAATGAGGCCTATGCGCGCGCGATGCAGACGCTGACGACGCATCGGGACCTGCTCGATCGGATCGCGACCGCATTGCTCGAGCGCGAGACCCTCTCGCGCGAGGACATCGCGATCCTCGAACAGGGGCAGGCGCTCCCGCCGCGCCAGGAGCCGCCGACCGCGGCCGCGCCGGTGACCCCGGCCGCGCCGCCCGCGGTGGCATCGGAGCCGCGTCGTCTCCCACCGATCGGTGGGACGCCGGAGCCGTCGCCGGCCTAAGGGCCGGTTCGGCGCCGGTCGCTTCAGGAGACCCGACGTGTCGGAGGCATTCCCCGAGGTCGCTGCGCGCGTCGCGGAGATCCGTGGCCGCATCGCGGCGGCCGTCGCGCGCGGCGGTCACCGCCAGGCCGTGCGGCTCATCGCGGTGACGAAGACCCATGGCCCGGAGGCGGTGGAGGCGGCGTGGGCCGCGGGCCTCACCGACGTCGGTGAGAACAAGGTGCAGGAGGCCCTCGGGAAGCAGGAGGCGTTGCGTGACGCGCCCTGCACCCGCGGCGGGATCCGCTGGCACCTCATCGGTCACCTCCAGTCGAACAAGGCGAAGGCGCTGCCGCACTTCGCCCTCTTCCATGCGCTCGATCGCGAGAGCATCCTCGCCGCCGCCGATGCGGTGGGGCGGAAGGCGCATCCGCTGCCCGTGCTCCTGCAGGTCAACATCTCGGGCGAGGCGACGAAGGGGGGCTATGCGCTCGCCGACGTGGCCGGGGTGGCCGAGCGCCTGCAGCCGTGTGTGGGACTCTCGGTGCGTGGGGTGATGACGATGGCGCCGTTCGATGCGCCGGAGCGTGTGCTCCGGGAGGTCTTCCAGGGGGCTCGGGCCGCGCGCGAGATCCTCGCGGCGGCGGGGCACCCCGCGACCGAGCTCTCGATGGGGATGTCGGGGGACTACGAGATCGCGGTGGAGGAGGGGGCCACGCTGGTGCGACTCGGGACGGTCCTCTTCGGGGAACGTGGTCGGTAGATTTGCAGGTCATGTCGGATCCGACTGCCGCCCCGCGCTTCCGCCTCCTCCCCGGCGACCGCTCGGCCGATGACCTCGAACAGGAGGTCCTTGGCCGGTGGACCGCCGATGGGGTCTTCGCGGCCTCGCAGGCCGCTCGCGCCGACGCGCCGGCCTGGGTCTTCTATGAGGGGCCGCCGACCGCGAATGGACGCCCCGGCATCCATCATGTGTTCGCGCGCACCATCAAGGACCTCTTCTGCCGCCATCGCACCATGCGCGGGTTCCATGTCCCACGGAAGGCGGGGTGGGACACGCATGGCCTCCCGGTGGAGATCGAGGTCGAGAAGTCGCTCGGGATCTCCGGCAAGGCGGACATCGAGCAGGTCGGGGTCGACGAATTCAATCGGCGCTGCCGCGAATCGGTCTGGACCTACAAGGGGGAGTGGGAGCAACTGAGCGCGCGCATGGGGTATTGGCTCGACTACGCCGATCCCTATGTGACGTACGAGACGCCCTATGTGGAGAGCGTCTGGTGGGCGCTCAAGACGCTGCACGAGAAGGGGCTCCTCTATCAGGGGCACAAGGTCCTCCCCTATTGCGCCCGCTGTGGGACCGCGCTGAGCTCGCATGAGGTCGCGCAGGGCTATGAGGACGTCGAGGATCCCTCGCTCTACCTCGGGCTCGATCTCGTCGATCCCACGGCGCCGGGGATTCGCCGTCGCATCATCGTCTGGACCACGACGCCGTGGACGCTGGTCTCGAATGTGGCGCTCGCGGTGCATCCCGACCTGACCTACGTGGAGCTCCGGAAGTCGTCGGTCACCGACTGGACGATCCTCCTCGCGGAGGCCCGGGCGGGCGCGGTGCTCGGCGCCGACTACACCGAGCGCTGGGAGCGGGTCGCGACCTTCACGGGCCGCGATCTCGTCGGGATGCGCTATCGTCGTCCGCTCGACTGGGTGGCCTATCCCGCCGAGGGGCAGCATGAGGTGATCGTCGGTGAGCCGTTCGTCTCCGCCGAGGACGGCTCCGGCGTGGTGCACATGGCGCCCGCCTTCGGCGCCGACGACTATGCGGCAGGGCAGCGGCACGGGCTCGCCTTCCTGAATCCGGTGAATGCGCGCGGCGAGTTCCCCGCGGAGCTCCCGCTGGTCGGCGGGCGGTTCGTGAAGGAGGCGGACGCCGCGATCATCGCCGAGCTCGAGCGGCGGGACCAGGTCTGGAAGTCGCAGCGCTTCACGCACAGCTATCCCCATTGCTGGCGCTGCGGGACGCCGCTCCTCTATTACGCCCGCGCGAGCTGGTTCGTGCGCACCACGGCGTATCGCGATGCGATGCTCGCGCGGAACGGCGATGTGCATTGGCACCCGCCCGAGGTCGGGTCGGGCCGCTTCGGGAGCTGGCTCGAGAACAACATCGATTGGGCGATCTCGCGCGATCGCTATTGGGGCACCCCGCTGCCCGTCTGGGTGAATGACGCCGATCCCACGGAGATCGAGGTGATCGGTTCGGCGGCGGAGCTCGCGGCGCGCGTCGGCGCGCCGCTGCCAGCGGACTTCGATCCCCACAAGCCGCATATCGATCGCTACACCTGGCCGGCCGCGAGCGGGACGGGGACGATGCGCCGGGTCCCCGAGGTGATCGACACCTGGTTCGACTCGGGGTCGATGCCGTTCGCGCAGTGGGGCTATCCGCATCAGGCCGGGAGCCGCGACCAGGTCGCGCGCTACTTCCCGGCGGATTTCATCGCCGAAGGGGTGGATCAGACGCGCGGGTGGTTCTACTCGCTCCTCGCGATCGCGACGGGGCTCGGCGATGCGCTCCCGAACAATGGCCCCGGCGTCGCGTCACGCGGCGCGGCCGATGTGGCGGGGGCCGCCTCGCAGGCGGCGCCCTACCGCGCGGTCGTGGTGAACGATCTCGTGCTCGATGCGAACGGTCAGAAGATGTCCAAGTCGCGGGGGAACACGGTGGCGCCCGCCGCGGTGATGTCGCGGCATGGCGCCGATGCGGTGCGGCTCTTCCTCGTGGCGAGCTCGCAGGTCTGGGTGCCCCGGCGCTTCGACGAATCGGTGATCCGCGAGACGGCGGGGCGCTTCTTGGTGACGTTGCGGAATGTGTACAGCGGGATCTTCGCCCAGTACGCGAACTTCGGCTGGGCGCCCTCGGCGCAGGACCCCGTGGTGGCGGATCGGCCGGTGCTCGATCGCTGGGTGCTCTCGCGCCTGACCGCGGTGGAGGCCGAGGTCGATGCGTTGCTCGAGCGCTTCGATGCGACGGCGGCGGCGCGGCTGCTCATGGACTTCGTGACGGAGGACGTCGCGAACTGGTATGTGCGTCTCTCGCGTGCGCGGTTCTACGAGGTGGAGGGCGCGGACCACCGCGCGGCGTTCGCGACGTTGCATGCGGTGCTCACCGTCACCTGCCGGTTGCTCGCCCCCTTCGCCCCCTTCGTCGCCGACTGGATGCATCAGGAGCTCACGGGGCAGTCGGTGCACCTCGCGGCGTTCCGTCGCACCGACGCGACCCCGCGCGACGAGGGGTTGGAGCGCGCGATGGCGGCGGCGCGGACGCTCGCGACGCTCGGACGGGCCGCGCGTGAGCAGGCGGGGATCAAGGTGCGCCAGCCCCTCGGCGCGCTGACCTGTGTCGCGCCGGGCGTCGATCCCACCTGGCACGGGATGATCGCCCCGCTCGTCGCCGCGGAGCTCAATGTGAAGGCGGTGACCTTCGCCGACTCGGCCGCGGAGTGGGTGCGACTCGAGGGGAAGCCGAACTTCCCGGTGCTCGGGAAGATCGTCGGGGCCGCCATGAAGGCGACGAAGCCGGTGGTCGAGGGACTCGATCAGGCGGCATTGCGTTCCATCGCCCAGGGTGGCAGTGTGACGGTCGAGGTCCCGGGCCATGGGCCGCTCGCGCTCGACGCGACGCGGGTCACGATCACGGCACGGGCCGCGACCGCGCTGGTGGTGGAGCAGGGTGAGGGACTCTCGGTGGCGCTCGACCCGGCGATCACGCCGGCGTTGCGCGCCGAGGGGATGGCCCGCGAGGTGGTGAGCCGGGTGCAGCGGGTGCGGAAGGAGGCGGGGCTCGCGGTGAGCGATCGCATCCGGCTCGCGATCGCGGCCCCGGTGGAGGTGCAGGAGGCGCTGCGGACACACGCGGCGTGGATCGCAGGAGAAGTGCTCGCCCGCGAGTGCATCATCGCCGATGCGCTCCCGATGTCCCCCCCGTGGCCCGCGACCGCCGAGGTCGAACTCGATGGTCCGACGGCCCGCATCGCCCTAACCAAGGAAGGCTGAGATGGCGGCGACCCCGAAGGCAGGTGGCAAGACGTTCAAGCCCCTCACCAAGAAGCAGATCCAGCACTTCGAGAAGCGGCTCCTGGAGGAGCGGAAGCGGGTGCTCAAGGACCTCGGGCACTACGACGAGACCTTCGGCAACACCCCCCAGGGCGCCGACGGCGACCTGAGCGCCTACTCGTTCCACATGGCGGATCAGGGGACCGACGCGATGGAGCGTGAGAAGGCGTTCCTCTTCGCCTCCAAGGAAGGGCGGTTCCTCTGGCACGTGGATGAGGCGCTGCGGCGGCTCTACCGGCACCCGGAGGCCTTCGGCAAGTGCCATACCTGTGGGGGCGAGGTCGGCTTCGACCGGCTCGATGCGCTCCCGCATGCGCGCTACTGCATCGAGTGCAAGCAGGCGGAGGAAGATGGGAAGAAGTGACCCCGGGGGCGTCGCCCCCACGCGCTTCCTTGGCGTCGCGGCCGCGATCGTGGTCGCGGACCAGCTCACCAAGCGCCTCGCCGTCGATGCCCTCTCGCCGGCATACGTCCCGCATGAGGTGCTCGGCGACTGGTTCCGCCTGACGCTCGTGTACAATCCCGGCGCCGCGTTCGGGCTGCACCTCGGGGCGTTCTCCCGGTGGATCTTCATGGCGCTCACCGTCGTCGCGGTGGTGACGATGTGGCGGCTCTATCGGGCGAGTCCCCCCGATGCGGTTTGGCGCGTGCGCGCCCTGCTCTGCGTGACCGGGGGGGCGTTCGGCAACTTCATCGATCGCATCATCTCCCCGCGTGGCGTGGTCGACTTCCTCGATGTCGGGGTGGGCGCGTGGCGCTGGCCGACCTTCAACCTCGCCGACATCGCGGTGAGCACCGGCGCGATCCTCCTGGCCCTCGTGCTCTGGAACGAGGAGGAGCGGGTCGCCGACGCGAAGGCCGT
>CAIVJV010000329.1 GCA_903906325.1 uncultured Gemmatimonadota bacterium | reverse complement strand
GCGCAGTCCGGCTGACCCGTGGTGCTCACGCAGTAGCGGGAGTAGTCCTCGTTCATGAGCATGAAGTGCGTGCGCGGATACTGGTACTCGTTCTCGATATCCGACTGCCCGTACTCCATGAGCGACCGGAAGCGCACGCCCTCGCCGGCGTTCTTGCCCGACTTGGTCGTGATCTGGATGACGCCGTTCCCGGCGCGCGACCCGTAGAGCGAGGACGCGGCCGCGCCCTTCACGACCTCGACGTTCTCGATGTCCTGCGGGTTGATGTCCTGGATGCCGCCCTGCGAGATGACGCCGTCCACGATGTAGAGCGGGTCCTGGCCACGGCCCGAGGCGTTGATCGACTGGGGGCCACGGAGGATTACCGCCGGCGCGGTGCCGGGGCGACCCGAGGCCGAGACGATGTTCGCGCCCGGGACCTTGCCCTGGAGCTGCGCGAGCGGGTTCGCGCCCGGGACCGGCATGTCCTCAGCGGTCACCTGCGCGACGGTGAAGGGGAGCTTCTTCACCTCGGTGGCGCCCGACACGCCGGTCACGACGACCTGGCTGAGGCGGTTCACGTCCTGCTTGAGCTGGAAATCGTGCGTCTGCGAGCCGGCCGAGACCGTGATGGTCTTCACCGCCGGGACGTAGCCGATGGCCCGCGCCCGGAGGGTGACCTGCTGCCCGCGCGCACGGGCGCCCGGGATGGTGATGGTGAAACGACCTTCCTCGTTCGTGCCCACCGAGATGGTGAGCGCCTCGATGGTGATGTTGGCACCATAGAGCGGCTGGCCCGCGTCGCTGGTCACCCGGCCGGTGATCGTCGCGCTACCCTGCGCGAAAGCCACCGAGGCCGAGCCCACCGAGAGGATCAGCGCGAGGATGGAGGCGGCGAGCCTCCGCATCCCGTTGCGTCCCTGCATGTGCATACCTCTGTGAAAGGGGGTTCGACTGCACACAACACCTGCGCCCCGGCCGAATGGCCGGGGGTCCAGAGTGACGAGACGATAACGGACGGGTAAAGATTCGCGCAACCCTCACCCGACCCTTTTGTTCCATCACCCCAACATGGCCAGCGCGCACAAATGTGATAAACATCACAAATGGTTTTCGCCGTCCACCTCCATTACTTCGCGAGCGCCGGTTCCGTCACATCGGCCAGAGCCCCCCTGCGATTAGCTTCCGGGTCATGATCCGTCTGCTCCTCGTGGTGGGCCTCCTTGCCCCCTTACCGACGGCGGCCCAGCGCGCCGCCACCCCCGGCCCCAAGGCCCCCGCCGCAGATTCCGCCCGGGATGCCCGACTCGTCCGCGCCGACCGCGGCCGCGTCCGCGGCAAGACCGACGCCCTCTGGATCGTCGTCATCTCCGACTTCCAATGCCCGTATTGCAAGAAGTGGCATGAGGAGACCCTCCCCCTCATCGAGCGCGACTACGTCCGGACCGGGAAGGCCCAGATCGCCTACATGAACTTCCCGATCGCCGGCTCGCACCCGAACGCTCCCGCCGCGCATGAGTTCGCGATGTGCGCCGCGGAGCAGGGCCAATTCTGGCCCGCCGCGGATGCGCTCTTCCGAACCCAGCGGGGCTGGGGGGGACGGCGCGACCTGCGCGCCGTCCTCGACTCCCTCGGACGCGGGATCGCCCTCGATCAGCGCCGCCTCGCCGCCTGCCTCGATACCCGGGAGATGCAGGCCCTGGTCGAGGCCGACTACACCCGCGCCACCCAGATCGGCGTGGGTTCGACCCCGAGCTTCCTGATCGGGGGCCGCCCCCTCGTCGGCGCGCAGCCCTATGCCGCCTTCCAACGCGCGATCGACGCCGCGTTGTCCGAGCAGGGGAAAGGCGCCCCCGACGCGACCCCGCGCGGGGCCCCCCGCCGCCGCTGAGTCGAGACGCCTCACCCCCCTCCCCTGCGGTGCACCCGCTCCTCTCCCCCTTCTATGAAGGGATCGCGCGCACCGCGACCCTCCTGACCCTCCTCCCCCTCCCAGGCGATGGGAAGGTGGTCCGCGCCCTCCGCGATCGGCGCGACGCGCGCACGGCCTTGGTCGCATGGGGGGGCGCCCACCGCGATCCGACGCGCCCCCTGCTCTGGGTGCACGCCCCCTCCGTCGGCGAGGGACTGATGGCGGAACCGGTCCTCCGGGCGCTCAGCACCGCGCACCCCGACTGGCAGGTGCTCTACACCTACTTCTCCCCCAGCGCGGCGCGCTTCGCCTCGCGGCTCCCGGTGACCTACGCGGGACCGCTCCCATTCGACTCCGCGCGCGCGGCCGACGCCCTCCTCGACGCCCTCCGCCCCACCGCGCTCGTCGTCTCGAAACTCGATCTCTGGCCGCGGCTGACCGAGCGCGCGCACGCCCGTGGCGTCCGACTCGGGATGATCTCCGCCACGCTGAGTGCCGGGTCGGGGCGCGCCGGCGCCCTCGCCCGGGCGCTTCTCCACGACGCGTACGCCGCCCTCGATGCCGTCGGCGCGGTCGATCCCGCCGATGCCGACCGACTCGTCGCCCTCGGGGTCCGCCGCGACCGCATCACGGTCACGGGGGACACGCGCTACGACCAGTGCGCGGCGCGGACCGCGGTGACCGATCGTGCGAGCGCACTCCTCGCCCCACTCGGCCGCACGCGCCCCACCGTGGTGGCGGGCTCCACCTGGCCTGGCGACGAGCGGGTGCTCGGCGCGGCGTGGCCGGCGCTCCGCGCGGCGGTCCCGGAGGCGCGACTGATCATCGCCCCCCATGAGCCCACCGAGGCGCACCTCGCGCCGATCGACCGCTGGGCGACCGCGTCAGGCCTCCGGGTCGCGCGGCTCACGAATGCCTCCACCGATGCGGACGTGGTCGTCGTCGATCGCGTCGGGGTGCTTCATGAACTCTACGCGCTGGCCGAGGCCGCCTATGTGGG
>CAIVJV010000328.1 GCA_903906325.1 uncultured Gemmatimonadota bacterium | reverse complement strand
CATGCTCGGGAACCTGCAGATGTTCTTAGGGGCCGAGGCGATGAACAGGTACGCCGCGCTCCTCAAGAGTACCGGGGAGTTGATCTGGATCGCGCGGATCGGACTCCTCGTCGCGGCGGTCTTGCACATCACCGCGGCGTATCAGCTCACGATGATCAATCGGGCGGCGCGGCCCGAGGGGTACGCCAAGCAGGAACCGCAGGCGAGCACTATCGCCTCCCGGTCCATGCGCGTAGGCGGGGTGATCCTCGCGGCGTTCATCCTCTTCCATCTCGGCCACCTGACGACGGGGACCTTCCATCCGGCGTTCAGCGAGACGGGGGTGTACGGCAACGTGATCCTCGGGTTCCGCTCGCCGCTCGTGGCGGGCTTCTATGTGCTCGCGATGGCGGCGCTCGGGCTCCATCTCTTCCACGGCGCCTGGGCGGGGGTACGGACCCTCGGCCTGCGGAAGCGCTCGGCGGACCCGATGTATCGGCGCCTCTCGATGGGCCTCGCGCTCGTCGTCTGGGCGGGGTTCACGGCGATCCCCGTGGCCGTCCTCCTCGGCATCCTCAACTAGGCGACGGGAGACTCCATCATGTCACGCAAGCTCGACGCCAAGATCCCCGCTGGCCCGCTCGCGGAGAAGTGGGACACGCATCGCTTCGAGATGAAGCTCGTGAACCCGGCCAACAAGCGGAAGTTCTCCGTCATCGTCGTGGGCTCCGGGCTCGCAGGCGCCTCGGCGGCCGCCTCGCTCAGTGAGCTCGGGTATCAGGTCAGCTGCTTCTGCTTCCAGGACTCCCCGCGGCGCGCGCACTCGATCGCGGCGCAGGGGGGGATCAACGCCGCCAAGAATTATCGGAACGACGGCGATTCGGTCCAGCGGCTCTTCTACGACACCATCAAAGGCGGGGACTTCCGTGCCCGTGAGGCGAATGTCTACCGGCTCGCCCAGGTCTCGGTGGATATCATCGATCAGTGCGTGGCGCAGGGGGTGCCCTTCGCGCGCGAGTATGGCGGTCTCCTCGCGAACCGGTCGTTCGGTGGGGCGCAGGTCTCGCGCACGTTCTATGCCCGCGGGCAGACGGGGCAGCAGCTCCTCCTGGGCGCGTACCAGGCGCTCGAGAAGGAGATCGCCCGAGGCGGGGTGACCATGTACTCGCGCCACGAGATGCTCGAACTCGTGGTGGTCGACGGCAAGGCGCGCGGGATTATCGTGCGCGACATGCTGACCGGTGAGCTGGAGTCGCACGCCGCCGATGCGGTGATCCTCGCGACGGGTGGGTACGGGAACGTCTTCTACCTCTCGACCAATGCCAAGGGGTGCAACGTCACCGCCACCTGGCGGGCGCACAAGAAGGGCGCGGCGTTCGCGAATCCCTGCTTCACGCAGATCCACCCCACCTGCATCCCGGTGAGCGGGGACCATCAGTCCAAGCTCACCCTGATGTCGGAGTCGCTCCGCAATGACGGGCGCGTCTGGGTGCCGAAGAAGCGGGAGGACTGTGGCAAGGATCCCTCGCAGATCCCCGAGGCCGATCGCGATTACTACCTCGAGCGGAAGTACCCGAGCTTCGGCAACCTCTCCCCGCGGGACATCGCCTCGCGTGCGGCCAAGGAGGCCTGCGATGATGGGCGGGGCGTCGGCCCGGGCGGTCGGGGCGTCTACCTCGACTTCGCGGACGCCATCCAGCGGCTTGGGCGGAAGGCGATCGAGGAGCGCTACGGCAACCTTTTCGAGATGTATCAGCGCATCACCGACGAGGACCCGTACACCCGTCCGATGCGCATCTATCCGGCGGTCCACTACACCATGGGTGGGCTCTGGGTCGACTACAACCTGATGAGTACCATCCCGGGGCTCCATGTGCTCGGCGAGGCGAACTTCTCCGATCATGGCGCGAACCGCTTGGGCGCGAGCGCGCTCATGCAGGGGCTCGCCGACGGCTATTTCGTGATCCCGTACACCCTGGGCGACTATCTCGCGACCACCAAGCTCGAGAAGGTCACCACGGACCATCCGGAATTCGTCGCGGCGAAGGCGGCGGTCGAGGAGCGGACCAAGAAGCTCCTCTCGGTCAACGGGACGCGGACGGTGGATTCCTTCCACCGCGAGCTCGGCAAGATCATGTGGGACAAGTGCGGGATGGCCCGCGACGCCAAGGGCCTGCAGGAGGCGCTGCAGGAGATCCCGAAGCTCCGTGAGGAGTTCTGGCGGAACGTGAAGGTTCTCGGCTCGGCCGAGGGACTGAATCAGTCCCTGGAGAAGGCGGGGCGCGTGGCCGACTTCCTCGAGTTCGCGGAGCTCATGTGCCTCGATGCGCTGCAGCGGGAGGAGAGCTGTGGCGGGCACTTCCGCACGGAATATCAGACTGAGGATGGCGAAGCCAAGCGCGATGACGAGCGCTTCGCCTATGTAGCGGCCTGGGAGTACGCCGGCGAGGGGAAGCCCCCGATCCTGAACAAGGAGCCCCTCACCTTCGAGAACGTCCACCTGAGCACCCGGAGCTACAAGTGAGCGCGAGCCTCCACGCCACCGGTAAGGGGATGAATCTGACGTTGCACGTCTGGCGTCAGGCGGGCCCTGGCGCCGCCGGTCGGATCGTCGACTATGCGGCCCCTGATATCAGCCCCGACATGAGCTTCCTCGAGATGCTCGATGTCGTGAATGAGCGGCTCATCGCGCAGGGCGAGGAGCCGATCGCCTTCGATCACGATTGTCGTGAGGGGATCTGCGGCTCCTGCGGCCTCATGATCAATGGGTCAGCGCATGGGCCGATGAAGCTCACCACGGCCTGTCAGCTCCATATGCGGAGCTTCAAGGACGGCGACGACATCTGGATCGAGCCCTGGCGCGCCAAGGCCTTCCCGGTGATCAAGGACCTGGTCGTCGATCGCGGGGCCTTTGACCGGATCATCCAGGCGGGCGGATACATCTCGGCGCCCACCGGGACCCCGCAGGACGCCAACGCCCTCCCCATTCCGAAGGCTGACGCCGACCTGGCGATGGACAATGCCGCCTGCATCGGGTGCGGGGCCTGCGTGGCCGCCTGCCCGAACGCCTCGGCCTCGCTCTTCACCGCGGCGAAGATCACGCACCTCGGGTCGCTGCCGCAGGGTCAGCCGGAGCGTGATCGCCGCGCTCTCGCCATGGTCGCCCAGATGGACGAGGAGGGGTTCGGGGGGTGCACCCTCCACGGGGAGTGCCAAGAGGCCTGCCCGAAGGGGATCTCGATCGACGCCATCATGCAGATGAATCGCGACTTCGTCCGAGCCAGCGCGACGGCGGTGCAAGCGAAGGAGTGGTCTGGCGCGGCCTGATCCGTCTCCTTCGCCGGAAGAGCGAACGGGCGCCCCGACCGTGGTCAGGGCGCCCGTTCTGCGTGACGACGAGGATTCAGATCTTCGGGAGCGTGACCCCGACCTGCCCCTGATACTTCCCCTTCTTGTCCTTGTAGCTCACGAGCGGCCCCTCGTCGCCCTCGAAGAAGAGCACCTGGGCGATCCCTTCGTTGGAATAGATCTTCGCCGGGAGGGGTGTGGTGTTGCTGATCTCGAGGGTCACGTAGCCCTCCCACTCGGGCTCGAACGGCGTGACGTTCGTGATGATCCCGCAGCGGGCGTAGGTCGACTTCCCGACGGTGATCGTCATGACGTTCCGCGGGATGCGGAAGTACTCGACGCTCCGCGCGAGGGCGAAGGAGTTGGGCGGGACGATGCAGACATCCCCCTCGAACTCGACGAACGACTTGGGGTCGAAGCGCTTCGGGTCGACGATCGAGCTCAGCGCGTTGGTGAAGATCTTGTATTCCGGGGCGACCCGCATGTCGTAGCCGTAGGCCGAGACGCCATAGGAGACGACGCCATCGCGCCGCTGGGAGCTCTCGAACGGCTCGATCATCCCATGCGTGGTGGCCATCTCGGTGATCCAGCGGTCGTTCTTGATCGACATGGGGCGGGGGAGGGGGCGGGAGGGAGAAGGAGCGGGGCGCGATCGGACCGACGCGTCCGAACGGGAGCGCTGGGACCGATCCGTGCGTGCCAAAATGTATCGGGGCAGTTGCTTGTCTTGGGAGCCCCGGCTAGCTTCCCCACCCGAAAGTATGGCCTCGTGAAATTTTTCACGAAGTCATCCCCCCGATCACGATCCGCTCTCCCCCCCAATGGAACGGACGTATCTCCCGATCCTGTTCTTGCTCGGCTTCGCCGCGGTCAACGCGGTGGCCATCCTCGGCGCGTCGCACCTCATCACGCGCCACCGCCCCACCCCCGTCAAGCAGCAGCCATACGAATCGGGGATGCCCGTCCTCAGCGACGCGCGCGAGCGGTTCTCGGTCAAGTTCTACATGGTCGCGATGCTGTTCATCGTCTTCGACATCGAGACGGTGTTCATGATCCCGTGGGCCACCTACTACGCGCAGCTCTCCTGCGCTGTGCCCCTCGTCGCCGGTGCCTGCCCGGCCGGTCAGGCCTCGTTCTTCGGCCTCGGGGAGATGCTGGTCTTCATGGCGATCCTGCTCGCCGGCTACGTCTACATCTGGAAGAAGGGGGCTCTGCAATGGGATTGATGGCGCAGCCCGACCGCAGCGGTGCGGTCTCCTACAATCCGGTCTCCCAAGAGGGGTGGATCACCACCCGGCTCGACTTCCTGGTCAACTGGGGGCGCGCGAACTCCCTCTGGCCGATGCCCTTCGGCACCGCGTGCTGCGCGATCGAATTCATGGCCAGCGCCGCCTCGCACTTCGACCTCGCGCGCTTCGGCATGGAGCGGATGGCCTTCTCCCCGCGGCAGAGTGACGTGCTCATCTGCGCCGGGCGGGTCCCCTTCAAGCTCGCCCCGGTCCTCCGGCGCATCTATCAGCAGATGCACCAGCCCAAGTGGGTGATCTCGATGGGCGCCTGCGCCTCCTCGGGTGGGATGTTCGACTCGTATGCCGTGGTGCAGGGGATCGACACGATCATCCCCGTCGATGTCTACGTCCCGGGGTGCCCGCCGCGACCCGAGGGCTTGATCCACGGGATCATGATGCTCCAGCAGAAGATCATGGAGGAGCGGATGTCCGACGAGGCGCTCCGCGACGAGATGGTGCCCGACCCGACGTCCCAGCTCTACATCCCGCCGAGCCGGATCGACGAGCTCTCCGAGCCGTTCGGCAACTCGGTGCATCAGACCCGGTCGGCGCCGTGAGCCACGCCTCGTCGAAGGACCCCGGGGCCCCTGCCTTCGCGATCGTCCATACGGGGCAGCCCGGCGCGCCGGCCCCGAAGTCGCCGCGGAACCTCCCGCATCGCGGGGGCGAGGTGAATCCCTCCGTCGAGGCGCTCCGCGCGCGGTTCGGCGCGGCCATCGCGCGGCACGAGGTCGTCTGGGGGGACACGACGGTCTACGTGGCGCGCGAGCGGGTCGCGGAGATCGCGCAGTGGCTCCACGATGATCCCACGCAGCGGTACGACTACCTCGTCGACGTGACCGCGGTCGAGTATCGCGACGGCGTCCGTCCGATGGAGGTCGTCTGGCACCTCCGCTCGCTCGCGTACCGCCGGTTCCTCCGGCTGAAGGTCGAGCTCCCGGCCGACGGGGTCACCCCCCTCGAGGTCCCGAGCGTGTGGGGGATCTGGAAGGGCGCCGATTGGCTCGAGCGGGAGTGCTTCGACATGTTCGGCATCCGCTTCGCGGGCCATCCCGACCTGCGGCGCATCCTCCTCTGGGAGGACTACAAGGAGGGGCACCCCCTCCGGAAGGACTTCCCGCTGCGCGGTCGCTTCTCGCGCGCGGAGCAGCTGAGCAACGCACTCGCCGCCGATCCTGAGGCTCGCTATTCCATGGAAGAGCTCTCGGTGGCCGATGCCTTCGCCTCCCTCCCCGAGGACATGCGCAAGCGTCTCGGGGGCGGTGAGCGGGTGGGGGAGTGATCCGATGGCCGTGACCAAGACGATCGAAGTCGCCCTCTCGACGACCGGACTCGGCCCCGATGGCCGGCCGATCCGCATCCCGCTCGGCGCGGAGGGGCTCACCAGCGCCCCGCCGTCGCTCGAACCGGAGCTCGAGGGGGAGCACATGCTCATCAACATCGGGCCGCAGCATCCGGCGACGCACGGCGTGCTCCGGTTGGTGCTCGAGCTCGATGGCGAGACCGTGGTGCGCTGCATCCCGCACGTGGGCTACCTGCACTGCGGTTTCGAGAAGATCGGTGAGTATCGCCAGTACAACCAGATCATCCCCTGGACCGATCGCGAGGACTATCTCAACTCCATGGGGAACAACGTCGCCTTCGCGCTCGGCGCGGAGCGGCTCTTCGGGATCGAGATCACCCCACGCTGCACGGTGTTGCGCGTGATCGCGATGGAGCTCTCACGCATCATCTCGCACCTGGTCTGGCTTGGCACGACCTGCATCGACATCGGCGCCTTCACTCCGTTCCTCTGGTGCTTCCAGGAGCGGGAGAACGTCTACAAGCTCCTCGAGGGGTGGACCGGGGCGCGTCTGACCACGAGTGGCTCGCGCGTCGGTGGGATGATCGCCGATGTGCCGGCGGGGTGGACCGATGGGCTGCGCGCCTTCCTCGGTCAGTTCCCGAAGACGCTGGACGAGGTCGATCGCATGCTCACCAAGAATGCGATCTGGGTGGGCCGCACCGTCGGGATCGGGGTCATGACGCCGGAGGAGGCGATCAACTACGGGCTCT